>JBOHTO010000001.1:0-4905 GCA_050733695.1 Gemmatimonadaceae bacterium
AAACAAGACCTGACCCCCAAAGCCGGTGACCCCCAAAGCCCGGATCCATTGTTCAGCTTCTGTCGCCCCAGAGCTCTTCGAGGCGTTGCTCCCGGCCGCAACTGTACTTGTAGAACTTGAAACGCAACGGGTTCTTCGTGTAGTAGTCCTGGTGATACTCTTCCGCCGGGTAGAACTCGGCCAGGGGGACGACCTCGGTGACGATAGGCCGGTCGAAGCGACCGGAGTTCTCGAGCGCCTGCCTTGACGCCTCCGCGGCCCGCTGCTGTGCCTCGCCGTCGTGGAAAATCGCCGAACGATACTGGCTGCCGGCATCGCAGAACTGACGATTGGCCGTGAGTGGATCGATGTTGTGCCAGAACACGTCGAGGAGCCTGTCGTAGCCCACTTTCGCTGGATCGAAGATCACACGCACGACTTCGGCGTGTCCCGTGCCACCTGCGGAAACCTGCTCGTAGGTCGGGTTCGCCGTCCGTCCGCCGGTGTATCCCGATGTCGTCGAGATGACACCGTCGAGCTCGTCGTACGGCGGCTCCATGCACCAGAAACAGCCACCAGCGAACACGGCGGTGTCGAGCTCGGCGCTCCTGCCTGGCGTAATGCCCGCCGCGCCGTCACGAGCAGCCGGGGCCTGCGTCTCAGCGGGCGTGCCGCACGCCATCGTCCCGGCGACGATGAGCGTTGCGACAAGTCGGGGCATGATCACGTACGCAGCTCCGGCAGCGACTCGCCCTCTGGCACGAAGCCGAGTGCGAGGCCGTTGTTGCACCAGCGCTGGCCCGTGGGCGGCGGTCCATCCTTGAAGACGTGCCCCTGATGCCCGCCGCAGCGGGCGCAGTGATACTCCGTACGCGGGAAGATCAGCTTGAAATCGCGCTTGGTCTCGGTGTGGCCAGCGATGGGCTGGAAGAAGCTGGGCCAGCCGGTACCGCTGTCGAATTTCGCGCTGGATTCGAACAGGGGGAGAAAGCAGGCCGCGCAGATGAACGTGCCATCCCGTTTCTCCTTGTTCAGCGGGCTCGAGAAGGCGCGCTCGGTGTCCTCTTCGAAGAGAACCTCGTACGCGTCGTTCGGCAGAAGCTTCTTCCATTCGGCCTTGGACTTGTCGAGCTTCGGGATCGCCTGCACGGTGTCATCGGACATTGCGAAAGCTCCGCTGTTCATGAACTCCGGTAGGACGAGAGGCGCCGCGGCTGCAGCGACGAGACCCTGAAGAAATACCCGTCGGTTCATTGTTGTCGCTCCTTGGGAGGCGAGCGTTCACTACCAGTTGATGTATACGTCGATCGCGCTGCAGTTCCAGGTTTGCCGCCTGGCGGTGACGTGCGGTGCGGCAGGTGAACGCTCGACAGAGCCAGAAATGGATTCCCGCTTTCGCGGGAACTACGACCCTATTGATACCCCTGCGTGCAGCAATGGTGCCCTGAATGATGCCATATACTGATGGGAAGCGCCGGCACCGACTCGCCCGGGTGACGTTCTACGCGCACCTCTGGCTCGGCGTCATCTTCACCGTCGCCCTCACGGTAATTTCGATCACCGGGATCGTTCTCAACCACAAGCGCGCGCTCGGTCTCATGCCCGACGTCCAGCACGAACCTGCGCACGCGTTCGCCAATGCTCTGCCGCTCGCGCGGTTGGCAGAGATCGGCCTCGCCGCGGCAGGGAAGAGTGCAAGCACGAACACAAGCGCCCGGCTGCAGCCGTCGGCCGGTGCGCTGGATCGCATCGATCGCATGGATGTGCGCCCCCGCGACGGCTATGTGAAGGTGCGACTGCGCGATGCGGCCTCTACAGAAGTCACGATCGACGTCGCCAGCGGCGAGGTCCTGCATGTGGGCGAACGTGGGGATGTCTTCCTCGAGCGGCTCCACTCGGGGGAGGCGTTCGGCGACGGTTGGGTGCTGCTGAGCGACGCCGCCGCAATCGTGCTCCTGCTCACGCTCGTCACCGGCTACTGGCTCTGGCTCGCGCCCAGGATCCGTCACAGCGCGGCGACCCGCAGTTCACCTGGCGACAAGGCATGAATCCGGGCCTCATCGCGCTGCTCATCGGCGCCTTCGTTGTCCCCACCGCTCTGCTCTGGGGCGGCCACCGGCTGAGACGGCGTCCCCTGGGGTGGCGGGGAGCGTTCCTGGGCGCTCTCATCGCCTACGTGGCGGCAGCGCTCGTCGCGATGGCTGCCGCGATGTTTCCACCCCAACAGTGGAGCGATGGCGACCTCTGGCGCGGACTGCTCGGCTTCTGGACGCCGGCTGTGTTGCCGGTAGTTGGCGCACTCGTGGGCGCCGCACTTGCTGGTCGTCGGTCAAGAGCCGCGCGCCCTTGACATAGCCCTCTTGGGTATACAACTATACCCACTGGGAGTATACGATGACTGTCACGACGGCCTTCTGCCCCGGGTGTGGAGTGGCGAATGGATAGAGTTGATCTGAAGATCGCCGGCATGAGCTGCGATCACTGCGTGCGTGCCGTGACGAGGACACTGGCGGCGCTCGCCGGCGTCCGTGTCGAGCGCGTCGCCGTTGGTGCGGCAACGGTGAGCCACGAACCGGCCATGACTTCTGTCGACCAGATCCGCGAGGCCCTGAGCGATGCGGGGTACGCTGCGAAACCCGCCAGCCAGATGACCGGCGATTCTCCGTGACCGGGGCGCGGGCAGAGCCCCCGAAGCGAACCCACCGCGACGATACGCCGCCACATCTGCCGAGCGCTCACGACCACACGTCGGACGTTCACGACCAGCACCGGCGCGGATCCAGCGACGGGCACTCGCACGACAAGCATGCCGGCCACAGCGTCTCGATGTTCCGTGACAGGTTCTGGCTCTCGCTGATGCTCACCGTCCCCACGCTCGTCTGGGGACACATGCTCCAGAGTGCCCTCGGTTACACTGCCCCTCGCTTTCCCGGTTCGGCCTGGATAGCGCCGGCGTTCGGGACGGCCGTGTTCCTTTACGGCGGGCGCGTGTTCCTGCAGGGAGCCCTGCGCGAGATCCGGGACCGGGTGCCAGGAATGATGACGCTCATCGCACTGGCCATCTGCGTTGCGTTCGTTTTCAGTGTGGCTGTGACGATCGGCTTTCGCGGGATGCCTCTGTGGGAGGAGCTCGCGACACTCGTCACGATCATGCTGCTCGGACACTGGATCGAGATGCGCTCGATCTCGCAGGCGCAGGGTGCCCTGAGCGAGCTCGCGAAACTGCTTCCCGACATGGCTACACGGGTTCGCGGCGAGGAGACGGAAGACGTCCCGCTCGCTGAATTGCGCGAGGGGGATATCGTGCTCGTTCGGCCAGGAGCGAACGTTCCGGCCGACGGCGTGATCCGTTCCGGCTCGAGCTCGGTGAACGAGTCGATGGTCACCGGTGAATCCAGGCCCGCCGACAGGGGCGAGGGCGATCATGTGATCGCCGGCACGGTGAATGGATCCGGATCTCTCCGGGTGGAGGTTACGGGTACGGGCGAGGGTACCGCGCTCGCCGGAATCATGCGCCTCGTCGACCAGGCACAGAGCTCGCGCTCGCGGGCACAGACGCTGGCCGACCGGGCGGCGTTCGTCCTCACGCTGGTCGCTCTGGCTGCGGCCGTCGTCACGCTCATCGTCTGGCTCGTGCTTCGCGCCGAACCGGCGTATGCGATCGAACGCGTGGTCACCGTGCTGGTGATTGCATGCCCGCACGCCCTCGGCCTTGCGATCCCGCTCGTGATTGCGATCTCGACGACGCTGGGCGCGAGGAACGGGTTGCTCGTTCGCGATCGCCGCGGACTGGAACAGGCGCGACGGTTGAACACGGTCGTCTTCGACAAGACGGGGACGCTGACGCGCGGGGAGTTCGGCGTGGTCGACATCGCGTCTGTAAACGGCGTTTCCGCCGATGAAGCGCTGCGCCTCGCGGCTTCAGTCGAGGCGGATTCGGAGCACTCGATCGCGCAGGGGATCGTCCGAAGTGCGAAGGAGCGCGGGCTCGACGTCCGGCCTGCCGAGGGATTCGAGGCAATCGCGGGGAAGGGCGCAACCGGGCGCGTTGACGGGCGCGATCTCCATGTCGGTGGTCCGGCTCTGCTTCGAGACCGTGGACTGGAGGTTCCTTCCACTCTCCGCGTTGCAGCCGACAGAGCGGCCGGGCGCGGCCAGGCCGCGATCTACATGGCCGACGCCAGCAGTGTCCTCGCAGTCTTCGCCATCGCCGATGTGATCCGCGAGGAATCGCGCGAGGCGATCCGCGCGCTGCACGAAAAGCAGATCGAGGTCGTGATGATGACCGGGGACTCGCGCGCGGTGGCTGACGCTGTCGCCGCCGAGCTGGGTATCGACAGCGTGTTCGCCGAGGTACTGCCCGAGGACAAGGCAGGGAAGATCGAGGAGTTGAAGCGCGCCGGCAAGCGCGTTGCGATGGTGGGTGACGGTGTGAACGACGCACCTGCCCTCGTGACGGCAGACGTCGGGATCGCGATCGGCACCGGGACAGACGTGGCCGTGGAGGCCGGCGACATCGTGCTGGTGCGCAATGATCCACGCGACGTCTCCAGGATCATCGCGTTGAGTCGGGCGAGCTACAGCAAGATGATGCAGAACCTGTGGTGGGCAGCCGGCTACAACATCGTCGCGATCCCGCTCGCGGCCGGCGCGCTGGCATCGATTGGCTTCGTGCTGTCACCGGCGGTGGGTGCCGTGCTCATGTCACTGAGCACGGTGATAGTGGCGCTCAACGCCCAGTTGCTGCGGCGCGCGAATCTGAGGTAATCGCCGTCCCTCCCCCCCACCCCACCGCCGCCCTGCGCGCTGCCCAACGCTGTCATTCCCGGCCGCCCCCCCCCCCCCCACCCCCCCAAGGTGATATAAAAAAATAAAAAATTACAAAAGAAAATAAAAAAAAAAAAAAAAAAAAAACAAAAAAAAAAA
>JBOHTO010000002.1:0-42319 GCA_050733695.1 Gemmatimonadaceae bacterium
CGTATCTCTGGCGCGAGGGCGGGATCGTCTTCCGCCGGATCAAGCACTTCACCGGTTATCAGGCCGGTGCGGGTCTCGGGAGCATGGCAAGCGTAGAAGGGCTGGTGAGGATAATCACCTTCTGATCGCGGGGGCGGGGCAGGGCGAGTCAACCGGGGGCGGACGAGGCGGGCGCTGATACCGAGCGTCCGCCTCGGTCGCTTTCCGGCGGGCAGGCTGCGCCCACTCTGCAAACCTTCCGCATCGCGCGTGTGTCATACCGAACGGCGTCATCGGACGAAAGGCACAGCTCCACCCAGGCTCGCGGCGACACATCTTCGGTTGTAACATCGTAGGAGGTCGAAGAGCTTCAACCCGCTGGATTCGCGCGCACGCCCGCCCACAGCCGACAGTCGTCACCGCAATCGGTGGCCGGGTCGACCGCCACGGGTACACCGGGAGAACTTCGATCGATGACGACCCTGGCAAGGCATCGCGACATGACGGACCGTCCGTTCGCCCGATCCCCGATGGAGTCGGGTACCGAGATGAGACAGCGCCTGCAGACCGCTCTCGGCGACAGCTACGCGGTCGAGCGCGAGCTCGGCGGCGGCGGCATGAGCCAGGTCTTCCTCGCGCGCGACCGCACTCTCGACCGGGCCGTCGTGATCAAGGTGCTCCATCCCGAGGTGACTGCAGCCATCAGCGAGGAGCGCTTCCGCCGCGAGATACTCCTGGCCGCGCAGCTCCAGCACCCGCACATCGTGCCCGTCCTCGCGGCCGGTTCGGCGGGCGGGCTCGACTATTACACGATGCCGCTGGTCGAGGGCGAGTCGCTCCGCGCGAAGCTCATTCGCGGTGGCGCGCTCCCCGTCGCCGACGCGGTGCGCGTGTTGCACGACATCTCGGACGCGCTCGCGTACGCTCACGCCCGTGGAATCATGCACCGCGACATCAAGCCCGAGAATGTGTTGCTGAACGGGCAGCACGCCCTCGTTTCCGATTTCGGAGTCGCAAAGGCGCTCACGGCCGGAAGTGAGGAGCGGGGTCCCGATACCGACATCGGAATTGCGATCGGGACGCCAGCGTACATGGCGCCCGAGCAGGCCGCCGCCGATCCGGATACGGATCACCGTGCTGATCTCTACGCGTTCGGCATTCTCGCCTACGAACTGTTGTCAGGGCGCCCGCCATTCGCTGGACGTCCCGCGCACGAGGTGCTTGCAGCGCATCTCACCGAGCAGCCGATCCCGCTGCGCGAGATCGATCCCGATATCCCGGTGTCGCTTGAACTGCTTGTGATGGACTGCCTGCAGAAATCGCCTGCGGATCGGCCACAGTCAGCCGCCGATGTGCGCGATGTCCTGGAGGCGCTTGTGACGCCCGGCGCCGTCGCGGGGCGCGCAGTCACGCGGCGGCGGCGAATGCGGCTGCCGCGCAGGCGCGCGGCAGTTGCTGCCGCAGGGGCAGGGGCGGTGGCACTCGTCGCCATCGCGGCGTTCTCACTCCGGTCTGCCCCCGCGCCGATCGATGAACACCTCATCGCAGTCGCGCCCTTTCGAGTGAGCGGTGCGGACCCGGCACTCGCATATCTGCGCGAGGGTATGCTCGATCTCCTCGCGGCCAAGCTGACGGGTGAAGGAGGCGCGCGCGCGGTCGATCCGCGATCGCTCCTCGGTAGCTGGCGCCGTGAAGCGGGGACGGTCGACGTCGATCTCCCAACGGGCGAAGCGCGCGCCATCGCGCAGCGCCTGGGGGCCGGCCAGCTCCTCCAGGGAGACATCGTCGGGACGGCCGAGCGACTGGTGCTGAATGCGGCGCTCATCGACGTGCGCGATGGGAGCAGGCGCGCGCTTAGCCCCGTGGAGGGGAGCGCCGACAGCCTCCCGGTGCTGGTCGACCGGCTCGCGGTCCAGCTCCTCACGCTGGAGGCCGGGGAACAGGGGCAGCGACTCGCGGCACTCACCAGTACGTCGCTCCCGGCGCTACGCGCATATCTGGCTGGACAGTGGCTCTATCGGCGTGCGCGATTCGCTGACGCCGCCCAGCAGTTCCAGAACGCCCTTGGCCACGATTCCACCTTTGCCCTTGCGGCGCTCGGGCTCGCGTCGGCGTCGAGCTGGTACGGTGACCCGGAGCAGCAGCAGCGCGGAATGCAGCTCGCGTGGCTATCGCGTGACCGACTCGGCGAGCGCGATCGACTGTTGCTTTCGGCGTTAGTAGGCCCGAACTATCCGGCGCCGTCGTCGCAGCTCGAGATGCTCGAGGCACGCGAGCAGCTCACGGAGCTGTCACCGGATCGCCCCGAAGCGTGGTTCGAGCTGGGCGATGGTCTGTTTCACTTCGGACCTGCACTCGGTCTTCCCAATGCGCACGACCGCGCGGCAGCCGCGTTTCACCGTGCGATATCTCTCGACTCGGCGTTCGCGCCGGCGCTGGAGCATCTCGTGCTCCTCGAGGCACGCGAGGGCGACACCGAGATGGTCCGTCGCCTCAGCGCTCTGTATCTGGCTGTCGATGCATCCAGCGAGAACGCCGAAGCCATACGCTGGCGCAGCGCGCTCACCATGGGCGACACGGGTGGGGCGCGCGACATAGCCGAGGACGCTTCATCGCTCACGGCCGTGAGCGCGCACACCATCGAACAGGTAAGTCAGCTCGACGGCGTCGGCCTGGCGTCGGCCGAGCTCATCATGGATGCGCACCTGGCCCGCGCTGCGTCGGCCGACGAGCGGGGACTGCTCAATCGCATGGCACACGATCTCGCGCTCAATCGCGGGTACGTCACGAGCGCGACTGAGCTCAACGAGGCCTTCGGCGATGTCCGGCGCTATCCCGCACAGGAACTGCGTGAGCAGATTCGCGACGCTCTGTTCTGGGACGGGGACGCCGATGCGGGTGCGCGCGCGGCGAACATGCTGACCGCGACGGTTCAGCGCCCGGCAGCGCTGGACGCCAATGCAACCGAGCGCAGCATCCGGAACGCGTCTCTCTGCCATCTGGCGCTCTGGCACGCCGCGCGTGGCGACCGCGAGCGTTCCCGCCGGATGCTCGAACGGCTCCAGGCGGCGTCGAGCCGGACGACGACTGGATTATCCGAAGCTCAGCGCGCCGCTGACGACGGGTGCGCGCTGATGGTGAGTGCGCAGCTCGCGGCCGATGCAGGGAGCACCCAGGCGACGACGCTCCGCTGGCGCCTGGACTCACTGCTGCGAACGGCTCCCGGCGGACTCACGGGAGCAATGGGCAACCTCATCGTCGCACGACTTCACGAACGCGCCGGCGAGGTGAGCTCGGCGCTCGCTGCCGTGAGACGCCGCGAGTACTTCCTGGGGCGCACGCTGTTCCTGTCGACGTATGTTCGTGAAGAGGCCCGACTCGCCGCGCTCGCCGGCGATTCCGAAGGGGCGATCCGCGCCTACCGCCATTACATCGCGCTGCGGACGAACGCTGAGCAACCGCTGCAGCGGGAGATGGCAGACGCCCGAGCCGCGCTCAGCGCACTGGAACAGCGGAGCGTGGGAAGCTAGCGCTGCTTCTTCCCGCGCCTGGGGCGGCGGCGCCTGGGGCGGCGGCGGCTGGCGTGCGCGACGTGCAGCCGCTTCAGGAGCTGGATCTGGCCGGCGTGGTAGAGGTCGTGCGCAGCGATGCCGGCGATCATCTCCTCGTGACGCCACCGTCGCCGCTCGGAACGCTTCTCGAGATCGGCCGGGTCGAGACCGGCGACGACATCGCGCAACATGCGATGCTCATCCCTGAGAAGCGCGACATCCCGCTTCCACGCCGCGGCGTCGGCTGGATCGGGGAGTGGAAACCAGTTGCTTCCGGCGCGGGGAAACCCGGAGCGCCGATCACCGTGCAGTCGGCGGCGGACCGTGTACTTCCAGTACGCCGCATGCACCGCGAGATCCCAGATAGTATTCCTGCCCGGTGCCGGACGCCACGCCGCCTCTTCGGCTGTCACCCTGCGCAGCGCGCCAAACAGGGTGGGCCCGTGCCAGGCCCGGTGGTCGAATGCCTGATCCAGAAGTTGGAGGAGGAGCTCGATCTTCGGGTGCAGAGCAGCGGTCTCCGGTTCGTGCTACCAGCGAATCGGGATCGATGGTGCCGGCGCAGCAGGGTTGAATACGGGCGCCGGGAAACGGCGATTGATCGATATGATGGGACCGGTACGACCGTGACGCTCGCA
Organism: Gemmatimonadaceae bacterium; assembly: GCA_050733695.1. GTDB lineage: Bacteria > Gemmatimonadota > Gemmatimonadetes > Gemmatimonadales > Gemmatimonadaceae > JBOHTO01. The sequence goes on from JBOHTO010000002.1 coordinate 4,169, forward strand.
GCGATCCACGCCCACGGGTCCACCGCGGATCACCACCGTGCCGCTGCCGCGGCCCCAGCCACCATCCCCGTCACGCCCCCTGTCCGCTGCCGGTGGTGGCACGGGCATCGGCGTGGGACGTCCGGCGGCGGGAATCCCGCTTGCATCACCATCGGCATCGGCCACGACCGTTGCGCCAGTGGCGGCCTCTTCATCGGCGTCCATCGCATCACCTTCAGCATCGGCCGCAACCGGAACGGGCGGGCTGGCTTCGGGACCTGCGTTGTCAAGAGCGGGAACGTTTGCCGGGCTCGGCTCGGGTGCGGCCTCCGGTGTCTCGCGCTGCGCCGAACTGCGTGCCCGCAACTTCGGTTTCGCAGGCCCGGCCTCGATCGCCGACAGCACCATGTCGCGACCAGCATTCTTCGCGGCGGATGCAAGAATGAGCTCGGCCGAGGCGGCGAGCTGGAGGTCGCGCGCAAGCTCAGTGTCTGGGTCGGAAGCGGATGGCTGCGCATCCCGCGCGGAGAGGGAGCCATCGCAGGCCACGGCCAGCATCGCGATGGACAGGAGCGCCAATCTCTTCATTCTTCGCACCGTCGCCTCCTCGCCGGCTCACCGGCGTTGATCCCGCCCGATACCCAGCCGCTCGCGTATTCGCGCGGCCAATACACTATATCAGGCATGGCACCGTGCGCGCCAGACGTACGGTTGCTCCACAGGAACGCCAGCCAGCAAGGCGTCCGCGAGGAGTGACAGCCGTCGTCCGTCAGGAGGGACGGCCCGCCGCTCGTGCTGCGTCTATCCGTCGTGGCGAAGACGCAGTGTCCCTCGGGTCATCAAGGACTTTCGGAAGCCAATCGACATCCTGCGTCTGGCGAATGCGCCGGCGACCGGGAAAGCTTGCCGCCCTTCTGCGCGACAAATACGTTGACCGTCCGACAGCTTCCCCGCTCTCCCGTTCCCGATACCCAATGCTGCTTCGCCATTCCGCGTCGAGATCAACGGCGGTATTTGCTTCCGCAATCCTGTGCCTCGCCTGCGACGGACCCGAGTCGACGACGCCTGGCGCGGCAGAGAGTGCTGCGATTGCGGGCACACTCGAGAGAATGGTCCGCCTCGCCTACGATTTCTCGCGCGACAGCGTGGTGGATCGCATCATGGCGCTCTATCCCGAATCGGGCCCCGTGATTTCGGCGAGTGGGGGGCGCATCAGCACGTCGCGCGATTCGCTCGAGGCAGATATCCGCGGCTTCTGGGAGAACGTGGGCAGGAACATGAAAGAGGCACAGTGGGAGTGGGTGGAGACGCATGTCGAGGTTCTGTCACCAGACGCTGCCGTGCTCACGGCCACGTATCGCGTGCCGCATCTCACACCAGAAGGGGTGCCGCACACGATCGCCGGCGCGTGGACGGCGGTCTTCGAGCGGCGCGATGAGCGCTGGGTCATCGTGCATGAGCACCTCTCCGATGCTCCTGCGTCAGCGACGCCGCCGTGACGTATGACCGCGGTCTCGCCCAACGTGTCGCGGACACACTCGAGCAGCTCGGCGAGCGCTCGGTGCGCCAGAAGAACGTTTTCGGAGGGCGCGGCTTCCTGCGCCGCAAGTCGACTTTCGCCATCGTCCACGAACACGGCCTGATCGTGAAGGCGCGCCCGGCCGAGTACGAGGCACTGCGCGCTGAGCCTGGTGTCGAACCGTTCGCGCCGGACGGCGAGCGGCCAATGAGCACCTGGCTTGTCGTGTCGGCCGACTCGCTCGCTGACGACCCGCAGTTGACCGAGTGGATCGAGCGCGCGCTGCGCTCGGTGGGCTAGCCGGGCGCTTGCTGGCCGCCAGCTCGGGAAAGCAGTTGCGCCTTGTGATGGCGGATGTGCGCAGCGGAGAATCGCAGTCCCTGGAGTGCCGGGAGCGCGCCGAAATAGGGGTGCGTGACTCGCATGGCGTCGCGCCCCGAGCTTCGGCTCGCCTGCTCTTCGAAACGCCGAGCCAGAAGGGTCATACGGTCGAGTCCCTCCCTGCGACTTGCCGTGACGTCGCCCGGCCGGGCCTCGCTCGGCGAACGAACGCCGGCGGGAAATGTTGCGCCGGTCAGAAGTCTCGGAAGCAGCAGCCGGCGCAGCAGCAGGCGCCGGAGTCGGCTGCCTCGCATGCGCACCCCGCGCCCACCGTCGAGTTCGGAGAGAGCGGCCGCGAACGCGAGCGAGAGATGCTCCGTGATCTGGGCGGGCGACCACTTCCCCTCCGCTCGTGGGGCGTGCCACGCGTTCTCCGGGAGCGCCGTCGCCGCGCTCACGAACTCCGAGACCGCGGCCGCGTGCGATCCGCGAGCCACTTCCCACTCACGCCCACCCAGTCGCTGCCACGCTATCCCCATGGCCATCACGCAACGCCCACACGGCGATCAACTGTGAACTGCGGTTGCTGACTACACCCACTCCGTTATGCGCGCGCCGTCCTTGTCGCGAAATGAACCGACGACGATCATGATGAAGTCTATCAGCCACCAGACTCCGAAGCCTCCAAACGTCACGAGCTGGAGGATGCCGGTTCCGACCTTCCCCACGTAGAACCGGTGTACGCCGAGCACGCCGAGGAAAGCGCAGAGCGCGGCTGCCGGCGCGATCCGCTTGTCGCTTACAGTCGTCAGGGCGACGCCTGCAGCGCCCTGGCGCACGCCGCACTTGGGGCAGATCTCCGCCATCGAATCAATGCTGGCGCCGCATGCCTCGCAGAACTTCACGGGTCGCGCGGGTGTGTAACTACCCAAGGTCGCTCCTGTCGGAGGTTGAAGAGTGCGTCGCTCGGTGCCGGCCTGCCCGGGCGCTGCTGTGCAATCTACCGCGGTGACTGCCCAACGCCGAATGGTGCTACGGCGCGGGCACCTCGATCACAACGGCCGACCCGACCGCCTGGACCGGATATGATTCCCGCACCGGGCCGGTGAACCAGGCGCTCGCGATGCGGCCGGTGACCAGCTCGCCTCCGCCCGCCGTTCGCCAACCGGTGCCTTCGCGCACGAGGATGCGCGTCTCCGGAGTGATGTCTATCCACGCCTTGTCCGATCCAGCATCCTCGGCGGGGTTCTCCTCGATGAGAAGGCCGGTCGGGCGGCCTGCGTTGGCCCCCGTGCCCGAGCGCACTTGGGTGATCTCGCCGCGGATCGCGGGGTCACCGGTGGGTGGTCCTTCACCGCCGGAGGGTGCGGCGCAGGAGGTCAGCGCGAGGGTCGCGGACACGAGCATGATGACGAGCGCCGCCAGAGTGCGTGCGCCGCGGCGAATCGGGTAGAGCAGGCCGGTCGCGCCGGCGCGCAGGGTGTGGGTGTGCATCTGTGGCTCCGTGTACAAAACGTGGATTCCCGCTTCCGCCAAGCATCACTACGTTGGTGATCAAGGTGGGGGAGCAGGATTCGGCGGAGTCGACGTCACAGTGGCGTCGTGCACGACGCTGCTCATGAAGTGATCGCGTGGTGACAGATTCTGTCAATGTACGTCATGCGACTGATGATTCAACTCTCGCCGGGCGTTCGCCCATCGCGGCCGCCGTGGCACTACCGTGGACGGACACGCGGCATGACCGCGCCTTGCAGCATGCGGCGGGAAGGACGCGACCCGCTGCGGCGATGCCTTGCCGATCCTTCGTGTTTCGAAGCGGCGCTACTCGCGACCGGCGCGGTGCTCGCGCCATTTGGCGGGACTCGCTGGGCGCGTCCCGGGTCCGGGTGGCATGACGCCCGCATGATCGCTACGATGCGCCGCCACGGCTACCGCTGTGTGCTGGGCTCCGTGTATCCCTTCGACGCGGAGCTCCGTTCGGCCGGGTTCGCACGGTGGTACGTGTTGCGATACGTGCATCCGGGAGCGATAATCATCCTGCACGATCGAGGCAGTCGCGCGATGAGAACGGCCAGAGTGCTGGCTGAAGTGCTACCCGCGCTGGGCCGGCGCGGCTATCGGCTGGTCACTCTGGACGAACTCCTGGGGCCGGATCTCCCTGCGGCCGACGGGCCACAATAGCTGCCCGAGTTCGTTGGGCTACGCCTGACTGTCCTCGCTGATACACACCGCCGCGATCGCCTGGATCTCGATCTGATAATCGTGGTGCAGGGCTCTGGTCGGCACCACTGCACGCGCGGGACGGTGCTCGCCCATCACCGCGGCGTACGCCGAATTGACGCGCGCCCACAGACTCATGTCCGGGATGTAGATCGTCATCTGCAGTACGCGATGCAGGCCGCTCCCCGCGGCGCGCAGGATGGCTTCGACGTTCCGCAGTGCGCGCTCGGTCTGCTGTTCAATCGTGCCGGCCGCCTCTCCGCTGCGCGCAGGGTCGATGGGTAGCTGGCCGGCGATGTAGATGATTCCGCCGTGTACGATGGCCTGCGAGTAGTGGCCGGCGGGCGTCGGCGCATTCGCCGTCTGGATCCGCTTCATCGCCCGGCACCTCCAGCGCCGTCGGTGCCGGGAATGCGCGGCTCACCCGTGCGAATCTTCCCTGCTCCGCCTCCTCCGTCTCCCGTCCCCCCGCGCACTACGCGCCTGCCCTCATTGCGACAAGCCACGCACACGGCCGGCAATCCGACGACCGCCCGCAATCGGTAGGCCCGCGACCCGAAAAGGTGCGTGCCGCAGAGAATGCGCGAGCACGCCGCGCAAACGCCCCCCTTTACCGGATCGAAGCGCTCGCCGCACTGTTCGCAATCGCCGAATACGAACGACGGCGTGAAGACGGGCATCACGCCGCGCATGGGAGCGCTCCGTCGCGTTCAATCATGGTCATCTCAGCCACGGCGCGCGAACCGCCCCCACGACGCCGCGATTATGCACAGTCCGCCCGAGATCGCGAGCGGCGCGCCCAGCGGAGACATCACGCCGTAGAAGTAGCGCGTTGCGAGCACGCCGAGCCCGAATGCGGCGAGCATTCGCCCGATAAGCCGCAGCCATGCTGCGCTTTCCGACACGCGCGCCGTTCCGTCGCCGGCTTGCATGACGGTCAAGTGTCGGGCGCGGGCTGCGGAGTCATGACGGGAATGTGCTACCTTACGACCGTCCTCCGCAACGGCCGCTCGACGCCACGCATGCGGGGTACGCCTTGCCGCCCGGAACAGGAGAGGGGAATGCACGAGACGCGCTGGTTCGTGGACGACGACGGAGTCAAGTGGACGTCGTACATCAAGGAGGACGACGCGGAAGCCGCGAAGCCCTACGTTCGCTTCGACTCGACAAAGGGTTCGAGGCGCGGCGGTGATTCGCCGGAACTGCTCGAGGAGTGGCGGCACTGCTCCGCGTGGGAGCTGCAGCAGATGTGCGAGAAGGCAGCCGGGATCGGGTGATCGGCCGACCGTCGCGACAGGGTGAGCCTGACGATGGATTCCCGTTTTCGCGGGAATGAAAACCCTGTCCGTTGATCAGACGAGCGCAGCCAGCAGCATCGCGATGAGCCAGCCGGTGAGCACCACGGCCGCGACCACGGTGAGCACGATCCCGCCAAGCACGGCGACCACGACGCCTCGACTGGCGGCTTCCGCCGAGCCGGGCTCGTCGACGTGGCGCTGCAGAAGATCCAGGTTGCGCGTATTCGACTTCCATGCGGCATCGAACAGGTCGCCGAGGAAGGGGAAGGCGCCCAGCAATGTGTCGACGCCAACGTTCAGCAGCATCCGGAGAAGTACGACCTTCGGCGCCCCGAGTCGCGCGGCTACGAGAACGATATAGCCCGACATCGCGCCACCCACGACATCGCCCAGACCGGGTATCAATCCGATGATCGGGTCCAGCCCGAATCTGTAGCCCGTCCCCGGGATGGGGATGGCTTCGTCGAGCAAGCGCGTCAGCGCACGTACGTGCTCGACTCGGCCGCCCTCCGCGTCGCGCTCCTCGACCGGTTGCATTGCGGACATCCGGGCGCGCTTCGTCTCGGCGCTCGGCTAACCCTGGCGCGTCCGGCAACTCGCGGCACCGCGCTTTTCGAGGTAGCGCTGATGGTATTCCTCGGCGCGATGGAACGCGGCCGCGGGCACGATCTGCGTGACGATCGGGCGCTTGAAGCTCCTGCTCTTCTCGAACTCGGCCTTGATCGCAGTCGCCGCATCTCGCTGTGCGTCGTCATGATAGAAGACCGCCGAACGGTACTGTGAGCCGACGTCCGGTCCCTGCCGGTCCATCGTCGTGGGATCGTGATTCTCCCAGAACAACCGCAGCAGATCCTCGTACGAAACGCGAGCTGGATCGAACTGCACCTGCACCGCCTCGGCGTGCCCCGTTCGCCCCGAACACACTTCCTTGTAGGTCGGGTTTTCGGTAGTGCCGCCGGTATAACCCACGACCGCATCTGTCACTCCGTTCGTTTCACGGAACAGCACTTCGACGCCCCAGAAGCATCCCGCCCCGAAAGTCGCTACAGCCATCTCTCGCTCCCTCCTCTGATTTGTCTAGCAGCACGTCCGTTCACTCGCAAACTGATACCCCGCACGCCGCGGATGCATCGCGAGCGGAAGCCAGACGCGTCCCGCAGGATGCCGCCGACTGTTACGGGCTTTCGAGTTCGAAGCTGAAGGGCATCTTCACCCATACAGAGGTAGGGCGTCCGGCACGCCTGGCGGGCTCGAACGCGATGTGCGGGATGCTCGCGAGAACTGCATCCGTGAACATGACGTCCACCGTCTCGACCACTTCGATCGTTGTGGTGTCGGGCATTCCTGCGGAATCGACGCGGAAGGCCACGATCACGTCGCCCTCGATTCCTATGATGCGCAGGTGATCGGGGTAGAGAGGCACCGCGCACTCAGCGACCGCGGGCGCGGGAACGATCGTGCTGTCGGCGAACCACGCTTCGCTCACCGTACACTCTGCGACCGATGCCTCCCTCCACAGGATCACCGGCTCCGGTGCGGAGCCACCGCCGCAGGCGACAGTCATCGCAACGAGGAGCGCAAACGCCGGTCCCGGGATCGTGATGCGATTCATTGTGTCATTGGTTGATGGATGGGACGCCTTGGAACCACACGCTACGATAACGCCTCGGAGGTCATCACCGCCAGCGGCGCGGCTGTCACGCTAGCGAACGCGCCGGGGCGCAGCGCCGCGCTCGAGTGCGGCGAGGTTGTCCTCGAGAGCGTCGCCCACGTAGCAGTGCAGCCCGCAGGGAACGAGACTGTACCGGCCAAAGAGGCGCCGGTAGTGCGCCGCGGGGCGGCGGCGCCAACCGCGGATATCTCCCGTGACTGCATCCTCTGAAGCATACATTTCCAGAAACGCGATTCCGCCGAGCAGGTCGCGCACGACGGCCAGCCCGCGGCGAAGCTCGGCCTCGGGTAGATAGTTGAGCACATCGCTCGCGACGATGACGTCGAAGGGACCGTTCAGCTTCTGGTCGCCTAGCCCCCCGAAGCCGCCCAGCCGGATGTTGCGGCGGCGTCCGAAGCGGCGCACGGCGTACTCGCTGGGATCGACACCCGTGTAGCGAACTTGCGGCCTGATGCGCCGGAGGATCGGGTGCCATGCTCCCTCGCCGCATCCCACATCGAGCACGGACCTCACCGGCCGGCCCAGCAGCAGTTCCGCGACGGCGATCACCATGCGTGCCTTGCGCTCGATGTCGGCGCGTTCGTTGGGGCGAAATCGCGGATCGCGGTACCACTTGTCGAAGTATCCCCTGTCGTAGCGGTTCATTGGCTCCGACAGCAGCGGCCGCGGCCGTGCACGCCGCGCGAAACCGCTGCCCTCACCGGTCCGGCTGCTTGTGCGTCATGAGTGCGAGTGTATTGCCATCGGGGTCGCGGAAGGCGGCGAGCCAGAGCTCGTAGTCCGGCGCGCGATGCACCAGTTGCGGCGCGCCGGTGAACTCGACGCCTCGCGCCTGCAGAGTCGCGTACGCCGCTTCGATGTCATCGACGTAATAGTAGATGATCGACGAACGAACGTGGGCCGCGCCTTCCTCCGGGACACCAAGCAGCAACCGGACATCGCCGCACTGGAAGAACGCCATGTTCGGCGCCGGAAAGAGGAACGTCATGCCGAGCTTGTCACGGTAGAAGGCGGTCGCGCGATCCACGTCGCGCACGGGGACCGCTATCTGGCCGATGCGGGACAGCCCGAACTGCGTGCCTGGGGCGGTCACTTATCGCGCTCCTCCATGAAGGGCCGGCGCAACTGGTTCAGCGTCAGGATAGTAAGTACTGCCACTCGACCAATCTACCCGAGCAGACGCTCCGCCAACTGGCGCCCGCCGTACAGTCCGACACCGGTGCCGACGCCGCTCACGAGCGTAGCCGTCATGATGCCCACGTGAGCGCCGAGCCACCAACCGATCGTGCCGCCAATGAACGCGCCGAAAAAGCCCAGGATCTTCATTCTTCACCTCCCATGTGTGACAGGCTTTCACGAGGACGACGCGTGACCATCGTCGCGCGATACCACCGGCAGCTTCATCCGCGTGCGCATCTCCGCGAAGCGAGGGTCCGATCGGATCGGATCGAACAGGGGCTCCACATCGAGATACGCCAGCCAGCCCCGCCGCTGTTCGTGGGCGCGCTCGAGCCACAGGAACGATCCGTCCACATCGCCCAGGCCGAGCGTGAGGATGCAGAACGCGACCGGCGAGACGTAGCGTTCGCGCGCGCGCGCCTCCAGTTCGGCCAGCAGCACTTCGGCTTCGGCCCGGCGGCCCGTCGTCGCGAGAAGATGCCCCAGCCCCGCGGTGGCGTAGGCCAGCTCCTCGGACAGCGATATCGCCTCTCGGAAAGCGCGCTCCGCGTCCGCGTGCTCACCCTGCTGCATGAGCACCAGTCCCAGAATGCGCTGGTTCTCCTCCGACGTCGGGTTCATCGCGATGGCGTGCCGGAGATGACGCGCGGATTCGTCGTACCGGCGAAGGTAGTAGTACGTCCAGCCGAGGCTCCTCCGAATCGACACGGATGACCTGTCGAGCTCCAGGGCAGCGTGCCCCTCCGCGAGCGCCTGCTCCGCGTTCCCCTGCACCAGCGCGAGCCACGAGTACCACTGGTGTGCGGTGGCATAGCGAGGGTTGAGTTCAATGGCGCGCCGGAACTCGACCGAGGCGGCATCCCAGTCCCAGTCGTGGATGTACAGCACCCAGCCGAGCGAGCTGTGTGCTTCTGCAAGCGTTTCGTCCAGCTCGAGCGCCCTGCGCGCGTAGAGGCGCGCGCGCTCGAATCCCTCGGTAACAGGAACGCCGCGGTAATCCACCTGCAGCGCATACGCGTCGGAGAGGCCGGAGTAGGCCAGGGCGTAGTCGGGATCCTCGGCGATGGCCTGCTCGAAATAGTCGATCGCATCGACCAGGCCTTCCCGGGACCGCTGGTTCCAGCAGAAGCGGCCTTTCAGGTAAAGAGCGTAGGCCCGAAGATTTGCGGTGTACCTGTGGGGCGCGGGGTCCGCAATATCCGCGAGCAGCCTGCGGCGGAGAGTGGTCACGATCGTGTACGCGATCTCGTCCTGGATGGCGAAGACGTCGTCGAGCTTGCGGTCGTACCGCTCCGACCATAGCAGCCGTCCGTCATCAGCGGCCGAAAGCTGCGCCGTGATCCGCAGTCGATCCCCCGACTTGCGGACCGTACCATCGAGCACAGTTGACACGCCGAGCATGGCGGCGATGGCGCGCACGTCCTGCGCCTTGCCCTTGTGAACGAACACCGATGCGCGCGACGCCACGCGGAGACCGTCGACCTTGGCCAGAGTGTTGATCAGCTCGTCGGTCATGCCATCACTGAAATATTCGTTCTCGGGGTCTGCGCTCGTGTTCACGAAGGGAAGCACGGCGATGGAGCGATCTCGGGCGGGCGGATCAGGTCCGATGCGAACCGCGTCGCTCGTCTCGAGTGCCGCGCCGAACTCGGCGATGCTGGCGAAACGGTGTACGGGATCCTTCGCCAGCGCTCGGCCAAGGGCGTGCTCTACGCCGACCGATACTTCGGGGCGCAGCGAGCGCAGGGGCGCCGGGCTCTCCGTGACGTGCCTGGCCATGACTGCGCGGGCGCTCGCTCCTGCAAACGGCGGATTGCCGGTCAGCATCTCGTAAAGCACGCACGCCAGACTGTACAGATCGCTGCGCGCGTCGAGTTCCTGCTCGCCCGCTGCCTGTTCCGGACTCATGTAGCTGGGTGTGCCAACGGCGATGCCGCCCTGGGTGACAGTGTCCGGGCCGGCGGCGGAGAGGGCGCGGGCGATCCCGAAGTCCGCAACGACCGCGAGATCATCCACGAAGAGGATATTCTCCGGCTTCACATCGCGATGCACGAATCCCTGGCGGTGGACGTAGTCGAGAGCGGCGCTCACATCGCGCGCGATGGTGACCGCATCTTCCAAGGGCAGTCGTCCGTCCCGGAGCAGCCGCTGGCGCAGCGAACTGCCGGCGACGAACGGCATCACGTAGTAGAGAGAACCGGCCGCCTCGCCGGAATCGATGAGGGGAAGGATGTGTGGATGCGTGAGCCGGGCGGCGATGCGGATCTCGCGCAGAAAGCGCTCGGGTCCGAGTTGCGCGGCGACATCCGGTCGCAGCACCTTGATCGCTACATCGCGATGATGCTTGCGATCCTCCGCGAGGAAGACGGTCGCCATCCCACCGCTGCCGAGCGTCTCACGGAGTTCATAACGATCCGCGAGCGTAGCGGCCAGCAGAGGGGCGACCTGTTCCATGAAGGCAAATATACGGAATGGCAGAGGCGCACGTTCAACACCGGCGCGGAGCAAGAGGGGTGCGTCAAATACCGGAGTCGGGTTCCAGTGGCTCCTGACGCTTCGCCTCCATATCCCTGCCGTTCAGGTGCAGGATCAGATGCGTAGCGCGTCCTGCCGCATCCCGGACGAAGGTCAACTGAAACTCATCGTTCTCGGGAAAGAACTCCGTCTCGGACTGCGCCTGAAGCACGACTCTGCGCTGATCTGCAGCCTGAACGAAGAGCTCCTCGCCCGCGCGGGTTATCCTGAGCAGAACATCGGGTGTCAACCTGTATTCGCCGACGTAGGCACGCAGGGTTGCTGTATCGACATCAACGACGCTTCGACTCTCCGGATGGTAGTCGGGCCAGTCGTAGACGCGGGCGACTGAGCGCACCATCTCCATCATCAGCCCGCCGCCAGCATCGGAGTTCGCCATCACGGCGACACCATCGCCCGTGGCGGGGTAGAGCACGAAGAACGCGCGGTAGCCGGCGTTCGCGCCGCCATGACTGAATCGGAGGCTGTCGCCCGCTCCCGCGACGCTCGGGCCGAGCCCCCAGCCGGACATGTGCTCGCTGAGCATCTCGCGGGCATTTGCGGGCTCGAGCGCGGCGCCTGGTTCGCCCCGATAGGCGGCGCGGATGCCGAGTGCGAAGCGGGCGAGGTCCGCAGGCGTTGTCCAGAGGCCAGCCGCTGCCTGCTCCGGATAGGTATGCCACAAGCCATCGACGGGAGCGCCGTCATCTCCGTGCGCAACGGCAGCGTCGTCCGCCCGCGACGCCGGCAGCGGCTGCACGTACGTGCTCTGTCGCATGCCGAACGGATCCAGGACCTCGCGCTGCATCACGGCCGCAAATGAATCGCCCGTCACATCCTCAACAAGGACCTGGGCAACCGTGTAGCCGCCACCCGAGTAGCGCCACATGGTGCCCGGCGTCGTATCCGCGCGAACCGGATCCGTATTGCCAGCGCCATCGAGCACTTCGGCCGCGGTGGGAATGCTGTCGCCGGACGCATAACCCGGAAACCCGTGTACGGTGAGGCCTGCAGTGTGAGTCAGGATCGCCCGAAGTGTAACGGGTCGTCCTGCCGTGAACCGGTTCTCGGGCAGGTGCCAGGAGCGGAGCTGGTCGTTGATGTCGGCGTCGAGATCGAGCAGCTCATCCTCGACGAGCTGGAGCATCGCGGCGGCCGCGACCGGCTTGCTGATCGATGCGGCCTGAAAGAGCGTCGAGGCGCCAATCGAATCAGCGCTACCGGCCCGCTTCACGCCGTATCCCTCGGCCCACTCGATGGAACCGTCGTTGATAACGGCGATGCTGACGCCCGGCACGCCATGGTGTAGCATGCGCTCGCGGACCGTGTAGCCGCTGCTGGAGTCGCCTGCAATGACGATGGCTGGCAGCAGCGCCGCCTCCACCGCGCGCTGCCGCTCGGCGACGGCATCCGGTGACTGGGCATGGGCGGGCGCGACATGCGCGAGAATCGCCAGGACGACGCCCCCGAGCCCTACCACTCGCATTGTTCTCATGTGCTCATCCAACGTTCCACCCATCGGCCGGCGATGTGGGTAACGATGCGCGCGCGTGCGACGCTGCGCCAGTTGCACGGACCGGTAGTCCTCGGCCCTGCACTCCCGGATCAGGTGCGGCGCCGTCATGCTCTCGCCAGGAGTTCCTCGAACCGGTCGAAGGCCTCGTTCCAGCCGCTCTCATGGCCATCGCGCGACTCGGCCGTCCTGAGTCCGGTCTGACGAAAGGTCATCTCGGTCTTCCCGCCGCGCTCCGCGAAGGTGATCGCGACAAGCATCTCGTTGTCCGGCGTATCGTCCCATATCAAGGTGAAGACGAGGCGCTCCGGCGGAACAACCTCCCGAACGACGCCATGCTGTCGATACTCTCTGCCCTCGGGCGAGATCATCACGGCGTACCATGCGCCGCCCACGCGAAAGTCCATCTCGCGCTCCGGCGTGGTGAAGCCCTTCGGCCCCCACTGCTTCGCCTGCTCATGGTCCGTCCACGCCTGCCACACGAGATCGCGCGGCGCATCGAAGATGCGCGTGATGACGAGCTCATGGCCGTCGCTGGTACTGCGATCGCTTGCGCTCATGCCTTCCGGTCTCCCCAGGTTCGGCATTCAGGGTGCAGCCATCTTCTCGTCAGCGCTGTCGCCATAGATCGCGGGAATCAGCGCTCCCGTCTGGCGCAGGTAGACGGTCAGTTGACCGCGGTGGTGATACCAGTGGTTCAGCATGGTCGATCTGAGAAAGGCTCCGCGCGGGAACGTCGCGATCTCGCGGTCTCCGCTCACCAGCCGCCAGGGTGTCGCCAGCGCATCGTTCCCCATCCCGCGCAGCAGCGCCTTCGCGTCGGCTACGCTGCGGTCGAGAGCCTGGAGCAGCTCGGCGGTGCTGGCCGCGGTCGGCCGCGGGATCTCCGTCCTGACGTCGAATGCGGGCCACGTAGCGACATCGGCGAGCGCGCCGGGAATCGTCGCCACATGCATGGCGAGCTGGCCGAGCGTCAGCGACTTCGCGTGCGGCCGCCACTCCAGCCGGTCGTCGGGTACGCGCTCGAGCACGCGGCGCGTCGAGTGCGCCTCCTCATCCAGCTCCTGTAACAGCTCCTCGATCGTCGCCATTGTCGGTCTTCCCCCCTCGTTGTTCGTGACTGATACGCTCACTTCCGCTTCGTTGCCTGCGTTCCGCGTTTCGACCGTGTGCCTCCGGCTCGCGCCCGCTGTATCTCGGCGAGGTGCGCGTCGAGCGCATCGAAGCGCTCGTTCCAGTGCCGCCGGTATCGCTCCACCCACTCGGCGACTTCGCGGAGCGGCGTCGGGTCTGCGATATACAGACGGCGCGTGCCGTCGGGTCGAGCGGTGGCGAACCCGCTGTCGCGGAGCACGCGCAGATGCTGCGACACCGCGGGCTGCGAGATCCCGAACTCCCGTTGCACTATCGCGCCAACATCCCCCGCCGCGCGTTCTCCGTCGGCGAGGAGCTCCAGGATCCGGCGGCGGACGGGGTCGCCGAGGACATCGAAGGCGTGCATTGGCTATTAATATAAGATGTTCCTTATATTCTGTCAACGGGAGCTTCCCCGGTGGCCATGAGGGCTACAGCCAGCGCCGAACCTGGCCACGATACTCCTCGTACTCCGCTCCGAACGCGGAGGCGAGGTAGCGTTCCTCCCGTCGGATGACAAGGAGCACGAGCAGCAGCAGTACGATCGGGAGAAGGATCAGCGGCCAGAGCATGTGCGCAACGAAGGCGACGCCGGCGTAGAGGGCGGTGAGTCCCACGTACATCGGATTGCGACTGTACCGGTACGGGCCGTCGCGCACGAGCGTGCTGGCCGGACGATGCGGCAGGACGGCTGTGCGATGGCGGAGGAATGTGGCGAACGCCCAGAGCATGAAAGCCAGGCCGGCAGCCGCAGCGAGCAGCCCCGCCACGGTGCTGGCGGGTTGCCACTCGCGCGGAATGAACTCCAGCGGCGAACTGCGGTGCAGAAGCCAGCCCGCGATGAAGCCGGCGGCGAAGAGGAAAGGGGGCGGAAAACGGACGCCGGCATTGGCGATGGGCGTTCCGTCCCGGGCGGCGCGCGTCATCTCTGATCGCTGCAACTGGAACTGCCGCCGTGCGGTACGGGCGAAACGGGCACCGGTATCCTGACTTCTACTGTGCCGTGAAGCGCACGGTTCGGTAGACGTCGAGCTGCAGTCGGGCGCTGCCCCGGCTACGCGTCTCGCCTTCGAGATAGATAGCCGGGCTGACCCACTTCGCGCCGGTGTAGTATTCGCCTTCGAACTGGTTGTCCCAGAGAGTCGCTCGGCGGCCGCCTATCACCTCGTCGAAGTGTCGGATCTCGCCGGGTGATGCTGCCGGGAGCGGGTCTCCCACGCGCACAGTGGCGATCTCCGTACGAATCGGACGCGGGCGATACTCACCGACTCTCCAACTGATCGAGCCGCCATCGCCGCGCCATGTCGTTGCATCATGATCGCCGGCAGGGGATCCACCGACAGGGCGCCAGTTCGCGGGAACGCAAAAGGTGAATCCGGTAGCGCGGACCTCCTGCCAGACGCCGGCAGCGTCCTCGCTCACCGATATCCGGCATGGACGGATCTCGGCCGGCGGATCGGCTTCCGCAGCACCGCTACGCGTGGTGGCCGAGGTCGCGCATGCCGAACAGGCGACCAGTAGGCAGAATACGCCTGTCACTGTGGCTCGCGTCATGGCGACTCATCGATCTCGCTGCCCTGATCCAGCTTCCTGTGCTGTAGCGTCTCGAGCATCCGGTGTCTCCTTCGATCTGATCATGAAGCGGGTGTCACGCCACCGGCATCGTCGCGAAGCCCCACTGAAACAATCCGTCCCTCAACGACCTTCACTCACTCCTGTCGCAATCACTGCGACCGAAGCCGCGCACCTGCCCGGATTGCTTCAGCGCTTACCCGAGAACTCCGAACGCCAGACCGATCAGCGTGAAGCGGACCGTGTGGTAGCCGCCGTTGATGAGCGTGAGCGCACCGTTCTGCCGTTCGAACAGATCGTTTGTGGCAATCGATGTGGCCACCCAGCACAGTCCCGCGGCGAAGCCGGCGCCCGTGGCGAACGCGATGCCCGGATTCGGACCGAGAAACAGCCCAAACACATACGCAGCGATGAGCCCCAGCACGAACGTCGCGCCGTAGGTCTTCGCAGGATTGAAGTCCTTCTCCAACTGCTCGCGCGTGAATCCGTGGGCCTTCATCCACAGCTTGCCGAACAGCGGGCCGTACCAGAGCGCACCCAACGCAAAACCGAGGAGCGTGGCAACGAGCGTGGCCAGCAGCGAGATGGTCGGCATTGTGTCCCCTTCCTGGCGTGTGGGACTGCCTGCGGGAGAGGAGATGATGACGTAAGCGGAGCGGGCGCGCAACGCGGCACCTCCGAATGTGCGTGTCATCTCGCGCCGCGAGGGACGTTCTCAGACGACCGAGGCTCGGTACCGGACAGGATCGAGAGTACAGGACTCGCGCAGCGATCCGGGAAGCATGAACAGCTTCGGACGATGATCGTCGAAGCTGAACACGCGATACACGTGATACTGCGCCGCCTGTTCGGCTGAGGCATCGACCTCGTTCCGCGTGGCGAAGAATGGGGTGAGTGCACCGAAACGAGTCGTCTTGACCTCGACGAGCCTTTCGCGACCGTTCGGCTCGAATGACAGGATGTCGTAGCCGAGACCGTCGCCCCGCGTGCGCGCGACGTGCTCCACTCGGTCGGCGAGGCGGCGCTGGCCGGCTTCCAGGAGGCGCGCGTGTTCCACGCGCAGAACGAACTCTTCGCCGGCCAGACCGAGCGATGCATTCATCGCCTCGCGCGCGAGGTAGTTGACACCCTGCATCGGCTGGCGCGGTGGCTGCGGACGTTCGTACGAGGCGTGGCGCCCGGGATCCCGGATCGGTGGCGGGACGATGATACCGGCCAGATGGTCGAACGCCGGAGCTTGCCGGGCTGGTCGGTCCACGGCCTGGCGGGCCGCGGCCTGCAGCGACGGGCTGATGGCGAGCCGTTCGGAGATCACATCGCGGAGCAGCTCCTGGTAGTTGCTCCGCGGCTGGTAACCCTCGATATAGGGGTAGCCGATCTCGATCATCACGGCGCTGATGTTCGCATGCTTGAACTCGATCGCGCCGCGTGTTCGATCGCTCAGCATCATGAGCAGGCTGCGATTGTGCTCCGCCTTGTTGAACGGTTCGCCGCGCAGTTCCTTCGCGAGCATCGCGAAGTAGTCGGTGACCGTGGCCTCCACCTCGAAGCGCGACCAGTCTTCACTCACGGTGGTGCCGCGCTAACGTGGGGCAACGATGGTCAGCTCGCCTGCCACCGCGACGCCGTGAGCTCCTGCAACGCCGAATAGTAGGAAGGATTGGGATCGTCCTCGCGCTTGTGCGGGTCCTGAAGGAGGTCGAACATCTGCCGAGCGAGCACCGAGCCGACCGCATGAATGGCGTCATGCCGGTCGAGGCCTTCCCGCCGCAGTCGCTCGAAGGCCTGGACAACCTCTGGTATCGCAGTCGCCAACTGGTTCTCGACTATCGCGTGAATGCTGGCATGCAGCATCGAGTTCGGGAGGTCAGTCCCGGCACGTTTGTGGTACCGCTCAATCAGATGGATTCGTTCCTGCTCGTCGAGATCCAACCACTCCGAAGCGGGCGGGGCGGATGCGGGATTGTAGCGTTTCACGGGCGTGGTGTGAGGTTGAGGAAGGGCATCGAGGAACGACTCGAGGCCGTGCCGGTCGACAGGTGGTCGATGATGCCTGCAGCGGCGCGAGTGCCGACGACGAAATTCGGCGTGCCGCCGAGCGTAGGTGGTCGCTGTGCACGACAGGGGCAACCGCTGTGGGCGTGGCAGCTCCGGTTGACAGTTGTCGGAAGATACGCCGATCCGGGCGTGTGTCTAACTCCAGCGGTGTGCCATTCGCGCTGGAGGAAGACGAAGCAGCTCATGCCCGCGCTCTCCGGTACGGCGGCTCCATGCCTTAGTTCAGGATCCCGAAATATCGCGTATAGCTGAAGACACGTCCCCGCCGCTTGCGCGTGAGTTCGGCCACGACCCCCAGCCGTTCCAGGTGTGCCAGCGACTTGTTCACCGTCGACGGGGTCAGACCGGTCGCGGCCACGAGCGAGGAGGCCGTGGCGATCGGCTGCCGCTGCATCGCATGGTGAATAGCGAGCGCCGAGGCCGCGGCACGACCCAGGCCTTCAATACGGCGGGCGCGCCAGTGCAAGGACGACGGCGATCTACCCCATCCGACCCGAAAACTCCGCGTCGTCGCTCCCGAGCCGATCAATGCGCGCCGGCCTCCGCGGCCGGGGCAACGACAACAGACCCTCAGCCCATATCCTGCATCGTGGCGAGCGCGCCAGCTCCCGGCGCCCGGCGTGTCAGAGCGACCGCCTGCATCTTGTCGAGCGTTTCCGACGATCGAGGGCACCGCCTGACCGTGTTCGCCCATGCGCTCTGCGCTCTCGACACTTGCGGCCGCATGCAACCCACTCCCCGCGACCGGCGGAGCTGCGTTTCACCGCGTTCGATTCTCCACTCGACGCCACGAACCACCGTACTCGTAAAAAGCGCCCGGGTCGTTCACGGTCGCTGCGCAGCTGTCGCCGGGCCTCGTCTGGCTGCAGAGCGCCCGCCGCCACCACTGTCTCCGTGCGCACGAGCCAAGCGCCACTCGATTGGAAAGTTCAAGAGCGTGTCTTCCTGTCCGCTTCTCAGGCGAACTGAGTTACACAGATCCTGCCGCGGCTTCGCGCGGCAAGAATCCCTACCTTGCTAGACAGCACCACGGAAGAACTGAATGAGTCTGCTGCTCATGTCTTGGTAGGAGATCGGCCCCTCGACGGCGGCCAGCTCGGGACCTTCGTGCACCTTGAAATCATTGTCACCAGCTCGGTGCCACGGGTCGCCAAGGTGCTCTTCGACGGTCGCGGAAGCGATGAGGTACCCCGACTTCCGTTGTGTAAGTAGGAGTGCGACGAACCACGGCTGGCTACTGTTTTGGATCTCTCGGAGCTGGGTTGGATTCAGCCCCCACCATCCCCGATGTAGCCTACTCTCCTTCGTGTAGACCAGCACCTTCCGAGGCTTCGCCAAGAGCTCCAGTACGTTTTTACTCCTACGGCGGGCTCCCCGCCAAGGACCCACTGCAATTCGAGCAGGCTGGCCCTGCGCCCGTAGCTCTTCCACGAACCGATCGAGCATCCCGGCACCTCTAATCCAGCGCTGGTGTTCGCTGCTGCCTAGCCGGCATGATAGGGGCTTCCGCACTTCGCGTGGAATTGATTCCCCGCGCGTTGAGACGGAGTAACCAGAGCTCCTGCAACGGTCCACTGTTGGATTTCCGACGGACACCAACCCTATCATTGTCTGCTGCTGCGGTTCCCGCTGCTCACTCAATGATCCACCTCGGGTTGGACGTGCGCAAGGAGTCCATCACGATCGCGGTGCTGCCCGCCGAGGCCAAGGCATCGACTCGGCTCGATCAGTTACCAACGACGCCAACGATCCGGCGTAGCTCAAGAAGCGGCAGGACCGGGTCGCACGCGACGGCGAGATCCACGCATGCTACGAGGCGAGCCGCGCGCTGGACACGTCCTCCACTGTGCGCTGCGCGACTGGGACACGCCTGCGACGTGATCGCACCGGCGCTCATTCTCCTTCACCGGGCCATGTTCCCGATCGCGACGATGTGTCGCGCGCTCGGGGTCTCTCGCAGCTGGTACTATGCGTGGGTGAGGCGGCCGGTGTCGTCTCACGCGACACGGGATGTAGCGCTCACCGCGCAGGTCACAGCGAGCCATGCGTGGTCCGACGGCACCTACGACGCGCCGCCCTTCTGGAACGATCGCCGCAATGGCGGGGAACGCGTGGGCCGGAAGGGTCCAGGAGGACGTGTTCTTGCGCCTCTCACCGGCGAGTTCAACACCAGATTCCGCCGTCGGTGCGCGCGGCAAGAATCACTACTTCGTTAGCCATCGATGCGAGTTACAGCACTCATGGGCACCTTGGCTATCGCAATCCTTACCGCATCGACGTGCCTGAGGCGCGCTTCGAAATCCGTGCTGCACCTGGAGGATCACGACGCCTAGCGGGTACGCGACCGTATCGCTCAAGCCCGCGAAATCACTATCGACCGTGAACACCACGTCGAACTCACCCGCTGCGCGTGCGAGAAGATTCCCGTTGGTTGTGCCCGCCCAGCAAAGTTGTTGCACCGTCCGGGGACGCAGTTCGTCGAGCGCTCGCGCGAATGGGCCCGGGACGCATTCATCGACGAGAAGTCGGCGGCGCCTTGAAATGGTCACCAGCGTCCTCGAGCGCGCCCAGCGCCTGCTCCCGGCTCACAGTTGGAAAATGATCGAGGAACTGATCAAGCGTATGGCCGGCCGCGATGTAGTCCACCAGGGATTGAAACGGCACCCGGGTGCCGACAAAAACCGGTTTCCCCCCGGGGATCTCCGGGTCGCAGTGTACCACCGCTGCCGTCGTCGCCATCGGTCCCCCCGATACTGAAGAGCTGGAATATACAACTCGGCCAGGTCGTGTGGCGCTGCCTGGGCGCTGCGCCCGGAATCTCGTGGCGCTGGCGCGCTGAACCTGTGCACAACGTTCATGATCGTGTTGGCCGTGAAGGGGATGTCACGCGCCCTATCGGCGTAGCCGTAGCCCTTCATCCACACGACCCGCTTGTCCGCGATGACCGCCGCGCCGACGCCCACCATCCCCCATGCGGCCATGTGCTGTCTGATCGCACTGTCGCGTGCCGGTGTCGGCGGCGAGCTGAACGCGACCTCCTGCTACGCAGGCGACCTGTGCTCACTGCCGCTGCACGCGGCGGCGAGAAGGAAGATCAACAGGCTCCAGCGAGTGGTCATCAGGGGCATACCATTCATGTAGCATCTCCGGTGATCTGGTGCCTGACGTCTATCTCGCAGCGCTCGCGATCGAATCATGAAGCGAGCTGCTTACGACCGATCGCGACCAGCCGGTGCGATGGGCTTCGCTGGAGGCACCCACTGGCGCCGGTGACGCGCCCCACGGCGCAGGCAGACCCTGCCCAGTGGGACCGCAAGCCGCTCGAGCGCGAGCGCTCCGCCTGACCTGCCGGGATCCGGGACTTCTCCCTCGCGAGGTGCGGCCAGCAAGGTGCCGGTTGAAGGGGCGCTTTATGCTTGACTTGAGTCCGCGAATAGACTAGGTTGGTCTAGTCAAACCAGGGAAGCACGTATGGCGAGAATTATCAACATCTATGAAGCGAAAACCCGACTTTCCGAGTTGGTCGAGAAAGCGGCTAACGGAGAGGAGGTCATCATCGCGAGAGCAGGGAAACCGCGCGCTCGCCTCGTCGCACTGGTAGCAGCTCAGCAGCCCAGAATGCCTGGGTGCTCAAAAGGGAAGATCTGGATTGCCGACGACTTTGACGATCCATTGCCACCGGACATACTGGGCCGCTTTGCAGGAGAGTTGGTTGAGGGCGAAGACGCCGACTCATGAGACTGCTGCTCGACACGCACGTCGTGCTCTGGTGGTGCGAGGACAGCCCGTTTCTCGGCGACGAGTCGCGCGCCGCTATCGCCACAGCAGCAGTGGTGCTGGTAAGCGCGGCTTCCGCGTGGGAAGCTGCAATCAAGCGCGCGCTTGGCAAGCTCAGGTTGACAGAAGCCTTCGGCGAGTCGGTCGAACGAAGCGGTTTCAGCGCCCTTCCGATCACGTTCCAGCACGCGGATGTCGTAGCCGATCTGCCGGAATACCATCGCGACCCGTTCGATCGAATGTTGATTGCTCAGGCGCGGGTCGAAGATCTCACGATCGTCACGCATGACAGGCGGTTCGGGGAATACGGAGTAGCGACGCTCTGGGCATGACCTGTCAGCGAAGCAGGGCCGGGTTTGCCGTGATGCGCGTCTGATCAGCGAGCTCCCCACCTGCCATGGAGAATATCGCCGTTCCCATCCCGACGCGATGTGAAGACGACACGTCCAGCACGCTCAGCGGGTGCATCTCGTCGCTGTCGGTAATACTGAGCGGCACCACGCTTTCGTCACGCGGGGCATCGTTCGGCCGCACTCGGCGCGGCCGGTTCGACCACATCACGGCCATGACGATCGGCGCGGATCCGTAATGGACTCCCGTTTTCCCGGGAATGACGAACGGGGCTGAGGGCGCGGCGTGACGGCGGTGTGGCCGCAGGGTTCACGGCGAGGGAAATGGGAATGACGACGGGGGAGGCGGATGACGACGGCGGGAGCACACGCCCAACCGTCACAGCGCACGCCGCCCCTATCCGCACTCCGAGAACCCGCACACGTGGCACTTCACACACCCCTCCGCATACTCCAACTGCGAACCGCAATCCGGGCACGTCCCCATGAACGACTCGTTGTAACCGGCCTCGAGGCTCCACTCACCTTCCTCGCCCGTGCTGCCGGTGAGCCGCACGGTGACACGCTCGAGCGCAGGGATCTCGTCGCCGCGCGAGGCAGCGTCGCCGAGCAGTTCCTGCTGCACGCCCTGCTTCTCGCGCCACCAGCCCTCGATCGCGATCCCGATCGCGTCGGGCACCGACAGCACCTTGTGGGGACCAAGTCCGATCGGACGATCGCTGGCGATGCCACGGAGCTGGCGATGCACTTCCATGATCGGGATGCCGGAGCGGAGCGCGAGCGAGATGAGCCGCCCCATCGCCTCGACGTCGGCCATCGCAGCGCCGCCCGCCTTGCCGAGCGTGATGAACACTTCGAAGGGCTGTCCGCGATCGTCCTCTGTGATGTTCACGTACATCGTGCCTAGGGGGGTCTCCATGCGACGCGTCGTTCCCTTGAGCGCGTCGGGACGCGAGCGCTTGGCGCGACGCTGCGCGTTCTCCGCCTCGCTGTCAAACAGCGACTTGCGCAGACGGTCGATCTCGGCATGCAGCTCCGTGATGGTTCCGTGCAGCTCTCCCACCTGCCGCCGCTCACCGCCGCCGATCACTCCCCCGCCGAGCACGGCGCCAGTGGCCGCCGACCCCGCCGACCCCGCCGACCCGCCACGCTCACGCTCGGCCTTCGCCTTCTGCGTCGCGCCGGTCGACAGCACCTGATTGTCGCGCGAACCGTCGCGATACACCGTCACGCCCTTCGCCTTGAGATCGTAGGCGAGCTCGTATATCGCGCGCACGTCGTCCACCGTCGCGCTGTGCGCGAAGTTGGTCGTCTTCGAGATCGCCGAATCGCAGTGCTCCTGGAAGGCGGCCTGCATCCGCATGTGCCACTCGGGCGCTATGTTGTTGGCCGTGACGAACACACGCTGCCAATCGGCGGGCACTTCGGGGAAGTCGATCCGCCCCTCCGTCGCCACGCGCTGCATCAGCTCCTCGGTGTACCAGCCCTCGCGCCTGGCGATCGCGACGAAGTCGTCGTTGACATCCGGCATGAGGGCGCCGGCCTGGTTGCGCATGAAGGCCACGGCGAACAGCGGCTCGAGCCCGGACGAGCAGCCGGCGATGATGGAGATCGTACCCGTCGGCGCGATCGTCGTGACGTTGCAGTTGCGCAGAAGCTGCATGGGGCGGATGCGCTCGCCGGCCTGGTTGCGCGCGCAGCTTGCGTCCGGACCCCAGATGGACTTCGCCCACTCCGGGAACGGACCGCGCTCGTTCGCCAGCCGCTCGCTCTCGCGCTTGGCCTCGTGGTCGAAGAAGTCCATCACGCGCCTGCCGAACTCTATTCCCTCTGCCGAGTCGTAGCGCAGGCCCAGCCGCACGAGCGCGTCGGCGAATCCCATGATGCCGAGTCCGATGCGACGGATACGCTTGGAAAGCGAGTCGATCTCGGGCAGCGGATACCGGTTTGCATCGATGACGTTGTCGAGGAAGTGCGTGCTCAGGTGGATGTCGCGCCTGAACGCCTCCCAGTCGAGCGCCCCGTCGCGCACGTAGATGCCGATGTTGATCGAGCCGAGGTTGCACACGTCATACGGCAGCAGCGGTTGCTCGCCGCACGGATTCGTCGCCTCGTAGCTGCCGAGATGCGGCACCGGGTTGTAACGGTTGGCCTCGTCGATGAAGTAGCAGCCGGGTTCGCCCGTACGCCACGCACCATCGATCATCGCATCCCACACCATCCGCGCCTCGAGCTTCCCGGCCACCTCGTCGGTCACGGGATCCACGAGATCGTACGATTCGCCGTTCTTCACCGCCTGCATGAACGTGTCCGTCACCGCTACGGAGATGTTGAAGTTCGTCACCTGCGAGAGGTCTTCCTTGCAGGTGATGAAGTCCATGATGTCCGGGTGATCGACGCGCAGGATTCCCATGTTCGCGCCGCGCCGCGTGCCGCCCTGCTTGACCGCGTCCGTCGACGCGTCGTACAGCTTCATGAAGGACACCGGTCCAGAGGCGACGCCCGTCGTCGACCGAACCATGGAGCCCCTGGGACGGAGCCGCGAGAAGGAGAACCCAGTGCCGCCACCCGACTGATGGATGAGCGCCATGGCGCGCAGCGTGTCGTAGATGCCGTCGCGTCCGTTGGACAGCGAGTCCGCGACGGGGAGCACGAAGCAGGCCGAGAGCTGACCGAGCGGGCGCCCGGCGTTCATGAGAGTGGGCGAATTGGGCTCGAACCGCCGCTGCGTCATGAGGAAGTAGAACTCTTCCGCCAGCGTGGTCACCGCGCCGTCACTCGCGCCGTAGCGCCGGTCTGACTCCGCGGCCGTCGACGCGACCCGCCAGAAGAGATCCTCCGGACTCTCGACGGCGGCCCCCGTCTCATCCTTCACCAGGTAGCGCTTTTCCAGCACTGTGCGCGCATTCTGGCTCAGTGTCACGGCGCCCGAGGGCGGATTCGACGGCAGCGGCATGGGAACAACTCTCCCTTGAATTGGATCGTGGTCAAGAGCCAAGGCCTCGGAAGATCCGGGGAGTGCATCGGCCTGGCGCATGGTTACGTGGGCGCGGAACGTAGTCCGGTTCGTGTTTCCACGCAAGCGGATTGTAACCGTCTGGTATATACTGTGTTACGATATCAACATCACGAATCCCATGGTACGGGATGTTATCCACGCGGGTCCGATTGCCTCTACAGGGGATCGAGCTTTTCCGCCCGGGCCCCCCGGAGACCGCTCTCGCAACGGCGGGTTGCGAGCTGAGTCGTAACTAGTCCGCCGATAGCAAGTTACACTGATCCGCGCGCCGTTGGCAGGGGCGGGAGCGCTTGGAAAACGATTGCGTCCGCGGCCGGCCTGCCTCGCCTCGACCATACCGCACCCGCCGGGCTCGTTGCCTGGGAACACGTATGGCGCCGATGAGTGCTACGGTTCGGCGCGAATAGCCGGAAACTCACCCCTGCGATACCGCTCCTGCATCCCCAGATAGTTCGCCACCGTGCGCGCGGTCCGCTCGCGCATCGCCGCGGTCGTCTTCCGCACGACACGCGCGGGGACGCCGAGCACCACGGAATCGGGGGGGATCTCCATCCCCTCCGTGCACACCGCGCCTGCACCAACGACCGAACCGCGTCCGACCACCACGTGGTTCAGCAGGATCGCGCCCATCGCGATGAGGCAGTCGTCCGCCACGGTCGCACCGTGGATGATCGCGCGGTGCCCCACCGCCACGCGCTCGCCCAGCGTCGCCGGGACACCTTCGTCCACGTGCACGACCGTCCCATCCTGCACGTTGGAATCGGCGCCGATGATGATGGGCGCGCTGTCGCCGCGGAGAACGGCAGTCGGCCACACGGACGCGCGCGCTCCGAGTGTGACATCGCCGCAGACGATCGCGGCCGGATGCACGAACGCGGTTGCATGGATCTTCACGATATGCACGAAGCTCCGTTGAAGGTCAGCCCGGCGCGCGCATGGCTAGAACGAGAGCCCCAGCGTCAGGTACACGCTCAACTCGGCAGACGCGAGGTCCTCGCTCGACACCGGCACCGCGGCGCCGAGTCGAAAGCGATACGGAAAGTCGTACTGCAGCAGCGCGGCGTCCACGTTCAGCTCGGCGCCGGCCGATGCGAGCCAGGCGCGCTCAGTCCCTGACCGAAAGCACGCAGCGCTCGCCGGCAGTGCGGCCGGACACCACGACGCCGCAGCATCGCCAAACAGTGTGAGCGATGTGCGGTCGAGAAAGAACGGCAGCAGTCGCAGACCGCGCGCCGGAAGTATCAGCGGAGCGCGATATTCCAGCGAGCCGCCCAGGGCGCGAATGCCCTCGGTCGTACGCGCGTCGAATCCGCGCACGGGGAAGCTGCGACGCGAATCCCCGATGGCGTAGCCCGGAAGGATTGCCGCCGAGTTCCCGCTCGTGCCGCCGATCTCGAACCCGCTGGTCGCATCTGCATCAGCCCAGCCGCCGGCGAGCCGCAACGCGATCACATGGTGCGCGAAGCCGGGGAGATCGAGCGACTTGTAACCGATCGCTGTACCCACGACGCTCTGCGATGCGCCGCGTATCCGCTCGCCGTCAGCCACGAGCCAGCGATTGCGCACGCGCGCTGCGAGCGCGACGCCGTCCTCGGGCGAGATGCTGAGCGCCGGACGCCGGGCGTTGCTCCACCCGCCGGATACGAACAGCGCGGGCCGGTCGATGCGCTCGAAGGCGCCCAGTGCTGCGAGCAGCGTGTCCGGCACCGACCGGAGCTGCAGTCGCTCGAACTCGCCGCCAAGCTGCAGCCACGAGTAGCTGCGGAAGCGCGGGCGCTCCAGCGTGGCCGCTGCCGCTACACTGGTCTCCGTCTCGTAGATCGTGTCAGCCGGCGTGAAGAGCGATGGAGTGTCATTGTCATACGACGCCGAGAAATCCAGCACCGGCTGGCCGAACCCGCGATATCTGTACGACGCATCCAGCTCGTAGCGCTCGAGGTTGGTCGCCAAGGCGCCCTGCACGGCGTAGCTGTGGCGGCCGATAATGTCGGCTCCGCTCGTGAGTGCGCCGAAGATCAACTCATCGAGCGAAGTGCGCTCGATGCGCGACGGCATCCAGTAGCGCGGGATGAGCGAGCGCCAGGGCGAATAGTCCGACGAAGCCCCATCGTAACGCGCAATCGGCTCTGGCGGCGGCCCGCGACGCGCGGGAGCGCTGGAACTGTCCGGCTCTCCCGCCTCAGGGCTGAAGGGAGCGACGCCCAGGTGATAGCCGTCCGCGCGAAACAGTACAGACGCAAGATATTCCCCGTGCGCCGACACTTCCGGATAGAACACACCGGTCACCGCATCGCTCAGCCGCAGCGGTGGAGCGCCCGGCGCGTCGAGAGGAGCGAGATAGATATTGGTCTCCCCCAGTCGGTCGGACGCGTACAGGATCGCGCTGCCGTCAGCCGTCCAGCTCGGAGTCGAGTTGACTGCACGATCGCGCGCGACGACCTGACGAACAGCGCCGAGCGTGTCGAGTACCACCACCTCCGTGAACCCTCCCCTGCTCCACCGCACCGCCGCGATCCGATCGCCCGCCGGCGACCACCGCGGCTCGGTCCAGTGCGTGTCTGCACGCGCGATCGTGATCGGGGAAACCCGGCCATCGCCGCTCACACGAACGAGCGCTGTGGTCCCCGGTGAACCCTGCACCGCGATGATCGATCCGTCCGCGCGTGCGTCCGGGAGCGTGAGCCGGGCGCCGCGCGTGAGACGGCGCGTCTCGCCGTCGCGTTCGATGTAAAGATCCGAGCGGATCACGTACGGCGTGATGAACTCGAGCTGCGCGAACAGAAGCCCGCCGTCCGCGAGCGGCACGTTGGGTTCCAGTCCGTTCCTGCGGCCCACGCGCTCCACGTCACCGCCGAGCGACACGCGATATGCGCCGGGTACGTCCTCCGGAACGAGTGCGCTGTAGATGATGGCCGAGTCGCCGCGCCAGCGAGGGTTGAGCGCGAACCAGCCGTCGCCGGTCAGTTCGCGGAATCCGGGCAGCGGCGTGCCGGGATCGCTGACGAAAGCCGCGAGCGAGTCGCGCCACTCGCTCAGCGCCGCGGAGAAGGACACACCAAAGGTCTCTCGCGCCGCGTGGTCCAGCCGGAAGGGTATGAGCTGCCCGCTCGTCTGCTCCACGAATTCGCCAACTGCTTCGGCCCCGCGCGTGCGCGCGAGATAGTCGAAGAGCAGCGAGCCGTATGCGTACGCCGACTGTCCGCCGGGAAAGCGCGGCGTGGCGAGGCTGAGCTGATCGAGGCGCGGGAAGGCGTCCGCCGCCGCGGCGGCGCGCGCGATCATGTGATGCTCCGAGCCGTAGATGCGCCCCGAGCCCGTGATCCGCGACTCGTAGTAGACCGCGAGTCCCTCGGCGAGCCATCCCGGGCCGTACTGATTGGGAAAGAGGAACGGGTTGCGCCCGAAGATGTGCTGCGCGAACGCCCATATCCCGCGCGCCCGGTCGAGGTGGAAGATGTGCACCAGCTCGTGCGTGATGACGAGCTCACTCCAGTCGTCGAAGAAGCGCAGCGAGCGGCCGCCCACCGGCGGCGTGGCATACACGACTATCCTGTTGCTCGGGAACGTTGTCGCCTGCCCGTTGGTGAAGTCGACGTTGTCGGCGACGACGAGATCGATCGGCTGCCGCGGCGTCTCCAGTTCGGCGGCGAGCCGGTCGTACGCGATCTCCGCGCTTGCAGCGGCGCGGCGCGCGAGCGACTCGAGCGCGGGTGTGAAGTGCACGCGGAAATGCTCGGTGCTGAGCGTGCGCCAGTCTGCCCCGGGATGCACCTGCGCGGATGCAGCACCTGGCATCGTCGCGAGGAGCGCGGCCGCGAGGAGCACGGCCGCACCGGAACCGCATCCCGCTGCGCACACTCCGCGCCCGATCACCGATCGTCCCCGAGCGAGCGGAAGTAGTTCTCCAGGCCTTCGACTATCGCGCGGGCGTACGCCTCGCGCCCCTCGGCCGATCGCATCGCTGCTTCCTGCTCCGGCATCATGATGAAGAGTCCCTCGGTGAGCACGGCCGGCATCCAGGTGGGCCGCCCGAGCGCGATGTTCTGATAGTGGATGCCGAGGTCGCGAAGGCCGAAAGCGAGCAGTAGCTCCTGCTGTATCGCGCTGGCGAGCGGCGCCGAGTGCGGCTGGAAGAAGAGCACCGATGTCCCGTTGGCAGCGAACGGGCTCACGCCGTCGGGGAGGGCATTCAGGTGAATCGACACGAGGGCATGGGAACCCGTGCGCCGCGCGATGATCGGTCGCAGCGCCAACGGAAAGGGCTCGAGCGTGGTGCGGGTCATGACGACATTCGCTCCGCGTTCGGCGAGCATGTCGCGCACGAGCTCGGCGACGGGAAGTACGATGTCCCCCTCGTACAGGCCAGTGGGTCCCGTGGCACCCGCGGGCGGATGCCCGGCGTCCACGGTGATTGTGAGCCCCGCCAGCGGACGACGGTCGATTTCGGGCGTTCGACGAACGCGGAGGACAAAGCGGCCGTCATCCCAGAAAGCGAGGTAGCCGAAAGGCGCTTCCGAGAGGTGCAACGTGAAGCGTGCGCGCCCGTTCATCTCCTGCTCCCAGACGATGAGCCGAACCAGCGGATCGCTGCCGAGGTAGCGCATGAGCCCCGGCGAGGCGACGGTACCGTACAGCGTGAGCACGATGCTCTCGCTACGCTCTTCCACGCGATACGCAGGACGCTCACCCGTGGGGAAGATGACGTCCACCCAGCCATCATCTGGCCGAACGGTCACGGACGAGATCATGCGCACGGGCGCAGCGGTGCCGATCGGAAGCGGGAGAACCTCTTCGCTCCCGACCCATATGTCGAGCGTCTGATCCAGACGCACGCGCGTGAACCCGCCGACGCGCCCCGTGGTCTCGAGCACGGTGCCGGGCAGCAGGAACCACGCATACGTCCCGGCCGGTTCGGGCCGGCCGACTACAACGCGATCCGTGTCGCTGGCGGCACCGGTCGTGTCGCCGCCGAGCAGAACCCAGCGCGCCGTCGACATGTCCATGGTGTCGATGGCCGCGAGCTGGAAGCGCGTGGTGTCCGGGCCGCGCGCGACAACGAGCGAGAGGTTGCCATCGAAGAGCCGCGCAGCAAGCGCCGTCGCCCAGCGTTCGGGATCGCCAACATACCGGCCGGGGACGGTGGCAGCGGGAACGGAATCGGCGCCGGTGATATCGAGCGGGAAGGAACCCTCGTTCACGAGGAAGTGGCGCGTGCCACCCGACTCCACCCACACGAGCGCGTTGGCCGCCGCGCGGACGCTCACGCGCACCGGCTCGCCGGGCGGAAGGAGGATGCCGCCCTCGCGGGGCGAGACGCTGGCGGAGTCAACGATCAGCGGACCGGTGGGGGTGAACTGCACGCTCGGCAGCAGCCGTACGGGGAGCACGAGGCGGGCGCTGTCGGCCGCCGTGGTTGCCACCAGCACGTAGCGCGGCGAAGACGCCGGTGGGACGGGAAGGAAAGCAATGAACGAACCGTTCGGCAGCACCGGGACAGGTGCGCCGTTGATGCTCAGTCGCGCATCGCCGTTCCCCGTGGAGCCGAATATGAAGTTCGAGTCGCGCGCGCCTATGAGCGCACTGTCGCCCGGATATGTGACGCGCAGATCGAGCGGCCCCTGGACCAGCGGAATGTCCGGCAGCCGCACTTCCCCGGCAGGTTCCGGGGGCCGCGGGGCTGGTGGCGGCGCCACGCCCGGCGGTCGCGGACACGCAGAGGTCAGCAGGAGCAGCGCGCACGCAACGTTCGGTTGAATGGGCATTCTCGGCATGGCGCTCAAGCTAATTGGGGAATCGGATGCCTGCGAGTTGGCACGTGGCGCGTTGTGCGAGGCAGCACGTTGCCCCCGGGGCGACTGATGCGTCTCCAATGCGCACGCGATCGGGCTACGTATCAGCGCGTCCGGTTGAATCCATCGGTGGCGACCGTCGTACGACCTGTTGTGAATGGCACGAGGCCGCTCCCTGTCCCCCCCCCCCACCAGACCACTGCCTTACCCGCACCCCGTGCCGACAGCGCGCATCCGTGGTATTTTCCCGCGCGGAAGCAAACGCGATGACAGAAAGCGTTGGATGATCCTCTCCGAGCCCAGTATCCAGTGAGCGCGCCCTCAGACGGTAGTGACCGGGTCGAGCGTTCTTCCGGCACCGTGACCGTACACGTGTTCGGCCGGACAGATGTCGGCCTCACGCGCGAGCACAACGAGGATACGTTCCTCGTCGCTGACCTCTCGTCGTCGGGTGAGCAGCACGAGGCCGCCGTGCGAACACACACGCTGGGGAAGCGCGGTACGCTGTTCATGGTGGCCGACGGGATGGGCGGTGCCGCGGCTGGAGAGCTGGCGAGTGCCATGGCCGTCGATGTCGTCTTCCGGGAAGTGCACGGCCGCTGGATCGATGCGGCCACACACGATCCCGCGCTCTTCGCGGCGGCGCTGAGGAAGGCGGCGGAGGTCGCGAACGAGATCATCCACACGTACGCGGTGGAGCATCCGGAGAATCGCGGCATGGGCACGACGGCGACCATCGCCGGGCTGCTCGGCGACACTCTCTACCTCGCACACGTGGGTGACAGCCGCGGGTACCTCATCCGCAGCGGCGTCACGCGTCAGATAACGAAGGACCAGTCGCTGATGCAGAAGCTTATCGAAGCCGGCGAGATGACGGAGGAAGAAGCGGAGATGAGCGAGCGACGCAACATCATCCTTCAGGCGCTGGGCCCCGAACCGTACGTGCGAATAGACCTCACGCATCAGCAGATCAGGCGCGGCGACATGCTCGTCCTGTGCAGCGATGGCCTCTCCGGACTGTTGAGGGCCGACGAGATCGGGCGAGTCGTTCTGGAATCCGGTGATCTGCCCTCCGCCTGCAAGCGGCTCATCGACAGTGCTAACGAGAGCGGCGGACCCGACAACATCACCGTCGTCGTCGCTCGCTTCGAGGGCGACGGCCTGGAGCCGGTGGGCGACGGTGACGACGTTGGTCACCGCGTGTTCCCCGCCGATGAGGGAGACAATACTCCGACCCCCGTTGTCACGAACAGATTCACTTCGACGCCACCGACGCCTGGTGGCCTTCGAGTTCAGGCGATCCGGAATGGCAGCGCCGCCGCAGCGACTGCCGCGGAGCGACCCGATGTAACCTCGCGTCGCCGCCTGGTCCGCAGGGTCGCCATCGCGATCGGGTTCGTCCTCGCCATCCTGGCGCTCATAGGGCTCGCAAGACTCGGTCTCTGGCGCGTGGACGATTCGGAGTCGCGCTCGTCCGGGGCGGGGGCGACCGCGGACGGCGCGCAGGCGCCTCCAGCCGCTGCGCGCCAGGCCGGAGCCAACGGAGAGCCAGCTCCTGCTCAGAGGGACAGAGAGTTGCGCCGGCGAACCAGCACGAGTACGCCGATAAAACCGATCACTGCAGCAATGATCGCCACAGTCCACTGCTGGAGCAGTGCCGCGCCGAGTGCGATGTTGCCGCCGAGCAGTGCCGCGATTCCCGCCATCGTCCGGCGGATATCGTCGGCGAGGTCCTGCCGGGAAGTCAGTCCCGTGCGCGCGCGCACCGGTCCCCAGAAACCGCCGGGGCGCGCCCGCCGGTAGAACGCGTCGAGCGTCTCCCTGCTTTCTGCCGGCGTCAGGAACATGACGAGCACCCAGAGAGCGGTGACCGATGCCGCGGTCGTAATGGATCGCACGCCGTAGCTCGCGTCGGCGAAGATGGGAAGCTCGTACACGAGAATGGTGACGAGCACGCTTCCGATGAGCGCCGCGATCTCGGCCCATGCATTGATGCGCCACCAGAACCAGCGGAGAATGAGCACGAGTCCCGTGCCCGTTCCAAGGATGATTATGAAGCGGAAGACGGCACCGATGCTCGTGAGATCGAAGGCGATCCAGGACGCGGCGACCGTGATGAGCAGTGTCGCCACGCGGCCAGCGAGCACGAGGTGCGCCTGCGATGCGTCGGGCGCGACGAAGCGGTGATACAGGTCGTTCACCAGATAACTCGCGCCCCAGTTGACCTGCGATGAGACGGTGGACATGAATGCCGCGAGCAGGCTCGCGAAGACGAGGCCGAGCATCCCCGCCGGGAGATACCGCACCATGAGCACCGGGTAGGCAGTCTCGGGGTCCTCGAGCTCCGGCAGCACGATGATCGCGACAAGGGCGACCATGATCCACGGCCAGCAGCGCACGACGTAATTGAGGATGTTGAACAACCACGCGGCCTTCTCCGCATCGGCCTCGGCTGGAACCGACACGAGCCGCTGCACGAACTGTCCTCCCCCGTCGGCGTTGCGAAAGGCCCACCACTGGACCGCCACGTACGCAAAGAAAGTCGTGAACGGCAGCAGCGCGCTGTCCAGCGACGGGATGAATTCGAGATGCTCCGCCTTCCCCGCTGCGGCGAGCCGTTCAGGCAGCGCTCCGAGTCCGCCGATTTCGTTGACGGCGTACACGGCTACCACGAGCGCTCCGGCGAGAGCGAGGATGAGCTGGAAGAAATCCGTGGCCACCACGCCCCAGAGACCTGCGAACGCAGCATAGACCAGCACGATGGCGGCGATGAGCACGACCGTCCAGAGCTTCTGATTCTCGCCAGCGACTCCGAACTGGTCCCAGAAGCCGAGCGCGTCAACGACCTTGCGCATCGCGAGCATGCCATAGGCGATGCCGAGCGCGTTGATCGGGAGTGCGAACAGAAATGCGCGCGTGCCGCGCAGCCATGCCGCCGCTCGCCCGCCGTAGCGGAGCTCGTTGAGCTCGATGTCCGTGAGAATCCCGGCCCGCCGCCACAGCCTCGCGAAGAGGTAGATCATCCCCACGTGCGCCGCGACGAACGACCACCATTCCCAGTTGCCGGCAATACCCCGCCGGATGACGACCCCCGCCACGTACAGCGGCGTGTCGACGTTGAAGGTGATGGCCGCCATCGACGCGCCGGCCAGCCACCACGGGATCGAACGTCCACCCACGAAGAACTCTTCCATGGATCGGGACGCCCGGCGCGAGAGCCAGAGTCCGATCGCGAGAGTGACAACCATGTAGACGGCGACAACCGTCCAGTCGATGGCGCGCATCAGATCTCCGGAACGACCGGCGCCGCAGCGCAGCGTGGAGGATGGCGGGCGCGCACCGCGTCGTTCACACCGGTGTCCTCTTGCCGAGCGTGCGCCCGCCGCGTGCGCCGGTAGCGCCTGGCACGTTACCAGGACGACCGTGCACGTGCAGATATCCGAGCAGGGCGAAGGCGACCGCTTCCTTGGCTTCGCCATCGAAGAAGACTTCGTCGAAGCGGCGAACCGTGCACGGCGCCAGCTCGCGCGCGAGCCCCGCGAACAGCGCGGGATTGCGCGCGCCACCACCGGAGACGAGCACCTCGCTCACGGGTTCCGGGAGAAAGCGGCGATAGGCGTCGCCGATGCTGCGTGTCGTGAGCGAGATGGCCGTGGCGACGATATCCTCGACGGACGCATTCTTCCGTTCGGTGCGACAGGCATCGACGAACCGCGCGACGTAGCTTTCGCTGAAGAGCTCGCGCCCCGTCGACTTCGGCGGCGGCGCGGCGAAATAGGCATCGGCGAGCAAGGTGTCGACCACCGCTTCGATGGACGAGCCCGCGAGCGCGAGTCGACCGTCGACATCAAAATGGAGCTCGGGCAGGAGACGGCGCACCACGCCATCGATCACGGCCACTCCCGGACCCGTGTCGAAGGCGCGCACGCCGGACGCGTCGCCGCCCGGCGGAACCACGCTCACGTTGCCGATGCCGCCAACGTTCTGAAGCGCCCGCCATTCGCTGTCCGAAGCAAACAGGAGGGAGTCCGCGACCGACACGAGGGGCGCACCATGGCCGCCCGCTGCAACGTCGCGCACGCGAAAGTCGCTCACGACATCGAGGCCGGTTCGCTCGGCGATGACCGCTGCCTCACCGATCTGCCATGTCGAATGTCCGGGCTCGTGCCAGATGGTCTGGCCGTGCGATGCGACGGCCAGTACATCGTCGCGCGCGACGCCGGCCTCTGCGAGTACGGCGATCGCTGCGTCGGCCAGCCAGCCGCCGAGGTCGAAGCCGAGGCGGCAGTATTCAGCCGGACTCCCACCGGTGAGCGCCGCTGTCAACCGGTCACGCTGTGCGCGCGTATACTCCCGCACGCTGAAACCGAGCAGCGTCGTATCGAGACGGCGACCGTCACCACGTTCGTGGAAGCGCACTGCCGCGGCCGAGATGCCGTCGAGCGACGTGCCGGACATGAGGCCGATGACGACCGATCGCCTTCTCGTGTCGCGTTGCCCCAATGCGTCCCGGGCGGTCGGCTGCTCCCCAGCCGCGCCCGCAATCATCCGACGGGCGGCGGTTCGTCGGGGATAGCGCGCCGTATCACTCCGCCCACCGAGTCGAGCGTGCGCTCCGCGTCCTCGCGGCTGAGAGAACGCTTCTGCATCATGATTGCGGTCTTCACCCGGCCGCCGGACGCGCTCAGCAACCGGCGTGCCTCCGCGCGTGGGATGCCGCAGACTTCCATCATGATGCGCTCGCTCCTGTCGGTGAGCTTGTTGTTGGTCGCCTTGAGGTCGACCATGAGATTCCCGAACGTCTTGCCCAGGCGGATCATCGCGCCGGTGGTGATCATGTTGAGCACCAGCTTGGTCGCGGTGCCGGCCTTCATGCGGGTGGAGCCGGTCACCGCTTCGGGGCCGGTGATTGGAAGAATGACGATGTCCGCTGCCGCGAGTGCATCGGCGGGCGGAGGCGAGCATGCGAGCATTGCGGTGCGCGCACCGAGCTCCTTTGCGTGTCGCAGCGCACCGCGCACGAACGGCGTCGTTCCGGATGCGGCGATGCCGACGACGAAGTCGTGCTCGCCTACTCGGCGCTCACTCATCGCTTCGGCGCCACCCTCGGGCCTGTCCTCCGCGCCTTCCTGCGGAGTGACCATCGCCGCCGGACCGCCGGCGATGATCCCCTGGACCATCTCCGGCTCGCTGCCGAACGTCGGCGGACACTCGGCCGCATCCAGAATACCGAGCCGCCCCGATGTCCCGGCGCCCACATAGAACAGGCGCCCGCCGCGCCGGAAGGTCGCCTCCGCCGCCTCGATCGCCTCGGCGATCCGCTCCCTCTGTGTGGCGACGATGTCGGGAACGGTGCGATCCTCCGCGTGGATGAGGTCGACGATCTCCAACGGCGACGCCAGATCGATCGAAGCGGTGCGCGGGTTGCGACGTTCAGTGACACGTGGATCGAGTGCGTCGGGGCGCACGACACCTCTCTGTCATCCCCGCGTGTGGGGGGGTGGGGGGGGTGGTGGCATTCAGCATTGAACTGATGGAGACGCGGGTTGGCATTGCGCCGGCTGTCCTGCTCTCGGCGCCGCGGCTAAGTTACCGACGTTCTCACGCGGAGACCAGATGCAGCGAATCGTTCTGACGGTGATCCTCGTCGCCGCGGTGGCGGGTCCGGCGGGTCTGGCGCGCGCGCAGGTGCTCGAGGTGCCCCGCAGTACGGAGCCTGCGTTCTGGGGATCGCTCGGGGCCGGTCTGTACGAGGTGCACGACGTGGAAGACGGGCGCACGCAGTCCGTGTGGCGCTTCGGTGACGGGCTTCAGTTTCGCGCGACGGGAGACATCACGATCCGGAACGGCACCACGATCGGAGCCCTGGTGGGATACGCACGGCTTCCGCTGGTGTATTCCGGTGCGGCAACAGGTGCGGGAAGTTGCGCCGGGTGCGACGCGCACGCGGATGTCTGGTCGGCGATGCTGCTCTTTCATCTCGGTGGCAACGATGGCTTTCATCAGGTGATCGACGTCGCCGCCGGCGTCACTCGCTACGCGAACTTCGAGGCGGACGCCTCCGGCGAACAGCTCACCCCGGAGGGCGACACCGATCTCGCGCTCAGCATTGGCTACGGCTTTGGCTATGCGCTCACACCGCGGTTCGCGGTCGAGCTTGTTCAGGACTTCGCGATCACGCTGCATCAGGACGAAGGACTGCGGGGCGATGCGGGCCGTGTGGGGCAGCAGCGCACGACCCGGCTCGGCGTTCGCTACGGATTGGGGACGAGGGGCAACTGATCGGTTGGGTGGGAGGGACACGCATGCGGCGATTATCCGGAGGAAGGGATGACGGAGAAAATGGATTCCCGCTCTCGCGGGAATGATGATAATCGGGAAGCTGGGAATGAACGCGGTCCCCAAGGCGGCCGATATGGCGGGCGCGGAGGCGCGAACGACGGTGGGTGGTTGATTCGCGGTCTCGTCGCTACCGCGGCGCTCGGCGCGATCATCACATGCGCGCCACAGGTTCCCGTTGCGTCGTCCGATGCAGCGGCGCCCGCGATACCGCCGCGGACGGCTGCATCGTTCCCTGAGAGCTGGCGCTTCGAACCGGGCGCCGGCGCATCGTTCAGCGCGCACGCCATGGTTGCGAGCAACGACAGGCTGGCGAGCGAGGCGGGGCTCGGCATCCTGCGCAATGGCGGCAACGCCATCGATGCGGCCGTCGCGACCGGATTTGCGCTCGCGGTTACCCACCCGGAAGCGGGAAATCTCGGTGGCGGTGGCTACATGGTCGTGCGCATGGCGGATGGACGGACGGCCGCGCTCGACTACCGCGAGATGGCGCCGCTCGCGGCGACCCGTAACATGTATCTCGACAGCGCGGGTGAGCTCACGGACGGCAGTCTTGTCGGGCATCTCGCGTCCGGTGTGCCTGGCGCCGTGATGGGATTGACCGAGGCACTCGAGCGTTTCGGCACGATGGACCTCGCGACGGTGATCGCCCCCGCCATCCGTCTCGCCTCGGACGGCTTCATCGTCGACAGCAACCTGTACCGCTCCATCCGCAACGACCGCGAACTGATCGCGCGCTTCGCCGGAGGCGCGACTTTTCTCCCCGAAGGCGAGCCGCCGGCACCGGGGACACGCTTTCACCAGCCCGAGCTGGCACGCACGCTGCGGTTGATCTCCGAGCGCGGGGCTCGCGCCTTCTACCAGGGCGAGGTGGCGGAGCTGATCGCCGACGAGATGCGGCGCGGGGGCGGGATCATCACCGAGGAGGATCTCGCAGGCTACGAGGCCGTCTGGCGCAATGCCGTGCGATCGACCTATCGCGGCTATGCGCTGCTCACGATGCCGCCATCTTCGTCCGGCGGCGTCACGATCACCGAGACGCTCAACATTCTCGAGACGTACGACGATCTCCCCCCGGTGAACAGCGCCCGATACGTGCACCGGCTCGGTTCGGCGTATCAGCTCGCATTCATCGACAGGAACTCCCGGCTGGCCGATCCGGCGTTCGAGGACGTTCCGGTGGCTGAACTCACGAGCAAGGAGTACGCGCGCGAGTTGCGCGGCTCGATACAGGTCGATCGCGCGACACCCACACGCGAACTGACGCCGGTGATGGTCGATGCGACGGGAGGAACGCACACCACGCACTACTCCGTGGTGGATGCAGCGGGGAATGCGGTCGCGACGACGACGACGATAAATGGCCTGTACGGCTCAGGAGTCTTCATACCGGGTGCCGGCTTTTTCATGAACAACGAGATGGACGACTTCGCCGCGCAGCCGGGGGAGCCGAATCAGTTCGGCCTTGTGCAGGGGGAGCAGAACGCGATCGAGCCGCGCAAGCGCATGCTCAGCGCGATGTCACCCACGATAGTGCTCGATCCGGAGGGCGGGCTGCTGCTGGTCGTGGGTGCGCGCGGTGGGCCGCGCATCATAACGAGCACGTCGCAGGTGGTGCTCAACGTGATCCAGAACCGCATGTCGCTTGCCGACGCGATGAGCGCGCCGCGCATTCATCATCAGGCGCTCCCCGACCTGCTGCGCTACGAGGAAGGCGGACTGCCTGAGGATGTGCTCACGCAACTGCGCACGATGGGCTACAGCGTGAGTCCGATCGGAAGCATAGGGACCGTGATCGGCGTGATGCGCGTCTCGGGCGGGTACGAGGGGATGGTGGACCCGCGATCGTATGGCGGGGCGGTGGGCTACTGAGCGGCGCCGCGAAGGTGTTCGGGGTC
>JBOHTO010000003.1:0-37150 GCA_050733695.1 Gemmatimonadaceae bacterium
CGGGTATGTTGATCAGTCTGGCACCGCTTATCCAGACCATGTCGTCGAATCTGACTGATCCTTTACGCGGTGGAGCGGCCAGTGCCGGAGGCCGAACGTCGCGAGTGCGCATTTCGCTGCTCGGTGCGCAAGCTGCCTTGTGCATGATGCTGCTCATCTGCGCCGGGTTATTTGCGCAGAGTCTTCGCCGCGTCGAAGCACTCGACCTGGGCCTCGATGTCGACCGGACGCTGATAGCGAAGATCGATCTGGGAGGTACGACCCTTCCCCGCGAGGAGGTGAAATCGGTCTACAAGGCGATGCTCGAGCGGGTGCTTGCACTGGACGGAGTAGCACACGCGGCGCTCGCAGAGCACGATCCCTACAGGTTCGGGCGCGCGGTCGGCGCACATACGCCGACGCGCAGCCCGGAATCCCTCTGGCATGACGAAGTGCTACATGTTCCCATGGAAGCCGCGGTGGACAGCGGTTTCTTTCGGGCCATCGGCGCGACGTCGCTCCGCGGCCGCGATTTCCAAGGCACCGATCGGCGAGGAGCACCTCGAGTCGCGATTAT
Source organism: Gemmatimonadaceae bacterium (assembly GCA_050733695.1). Lineage (GTDB taxonomy): Bacteria > Gemmatimonadota > Gemmatimonadetes > Gemmatimonadales > Gemmatimonadaceae > JBOHTO01. The sequence continues at coordinate 557 of JBOHTO010000003.1, forward strand.
CAACGAGCCTTTGGCGAAACTGCTCTGGCCAGGCGCAGAGCCACTCGGGCAGTGCATGCTGATCACTTGGGAGGGCGGAGACTGCGTTACAGTGGTCGGCGTGCTGACCGGTTTCTGGAAGTGGAGCATTCTGGAGCGCGACAATCTCGTCGTGTACGTGCCAATGGCGCAGAGCGACAGGTTCGTACGGGTGGGAAGCATGTTCATTGCCGCGCGCGGCGATGTTGAAGTCGTAGCGCGCGATGTTCGCCAGGCGATCCAGGGTGTCCGCCCTGACCTGCCTGCGATCAGCGTGGTACCGATGCGCGAAGTTCTCGCGCCTCAGTTGGGGCCGTGGCAACTGGCCGCAACCATGTTCATGATCTTTGGCGGTATTGCGCTTGTGATTGCGGCCATCGGCCTGTACGGCGTGGTTGCTTTCGCGGTTGCGCAGCGCGCGCCCGAGATTGCCATCCGTATCGCGCTCGGCGCCCGGGCTGGCCACGTCCTGCGCGTGGTAGCACGCGACGGCCTGAGCGCAGTTGCCGCCGGCCTTGCTGTCGGCGGTCTGGTCGCGCTCGGCGCTCGGCGCTGGCTTGGCCCACTCCTCTTTCAGACATCTCCCAGTGACCCATGGATCATTGCGGGTGTGGGGATGCTGCTACTCGCGGTCGCCACCGCAGCGAGCCTGATCCCAACAGTGCAAGCGGTTCGGCGCAACCCGGCCACAGTTCTTCGCGTGGGCTGAAACTCTTTTGGGGGTGCGCCTTTTTGCCCCCTTTGGCAAGTTCTCTGGCTTGGAGAATGATCTCATGATGCCTTCACGGCCCCTGCGACGCGCGCTTTGCGTCATCGGACTCGCCGCCTTCCCGGCGGTCTTCGTCCATGCCGGCGCGGGTGCGGCGCCGATCGTCGTTTTCCGCGGACCTCGTCCAACTCCGGCCTCGCCCATGCTGCGCGAGAGCCGAGGCGTAATGGCGCGCGCGATCCTCCTCGTCTATCGAAGCACTGCAGTCCAGGACACAGCGCCATTGTATTTCGAGTACCAGGTAGAGGAACCAGCCAGAGTAATCGAGTGGGAACGTCCCCACTATCCGGACTCGCTGAAGACCGCGAAAGTCGAGGGAGAAGTCTTGATCCAGTTTGTAGTAGGCCTGACAGGGCAGATGGAACGTGGAAGTGCACGTATCCTGCGGGCGAGTCACGCGGCATTCGCCAGGGCGGTCATCGCAACCCTGGGCAGTGCTCAGTTCACACCGGCAGTCCTCGACATTGAAGAGGGGCAACGCGTCCGGCAGATTGTTCAGCAGTCGTTCCTGTTTGCGCTGAAGCGCTGACCGGCCGAATCAGGTTTCGATTGCGCCCGTAGATCTCGATTGTTGTGTCTTGTATGGTGTCCGGCGTCAACCGGGGGAGCCTGCGAGTACCTGGCATTGCATGGCTGGCTGCTGCGGTGATTGCCGTGCCCGAGCACGTCGCTCCGTCGGGCGCATTCGTGCTGCGGCCAGGTTGCGCGTCCTCTCCTCCCAAGTGGCAGTGGCGACCTCGCCGGTCCGCTGTCGTGATGCAGCCGATGCTACTGAGCAACCACTCGTTGCTGTAGCACTCGATAAAGCGGTCAGTCTTGCGTCGTGCACCATTCCGGCATCAACCCGAGTGCGCGGTCATAGGCGTTCCGTGCCAGCGCTCCAACTTCCCGTTACGCCACGCCCAGGCCAGGACAAGGCTAGGACAGGCGGACAGGCTAGGACAAGCCGCGAATACCGGTCCATTTCCGTGCTGGAGCGCGCGGGACTACAAGCGGTCAGTCACTGGATTCGACCCCGCCAAACAGCGACTATTAAGCTCCGCTCCCGGCGGATGCCGGCGCCGACTTTCGTTCCGCCCGCCGCGGGCCATTTTTCACGGTGCCGAGCGATGCTCGCGCTGGTGATGCGGGCATGTGCCTCTGTTCCGCGGAACCAAGAGGTTCAAATGGGCCGGTAAGCCAGGAACGAGGAACGTGACATGAAGGACTGGGACAAGGAGCTCGCAAAGGTGGACCGCGAGATCGAGGCAGAGCAACGCGAGCGCGATCAGCGCCGCGACATTCCCGGAAGTCCGGCGGATGACGGTCCGGTGGTGATCGAGGAAACACCACCCAGCACCCGGAAAGCGACAGCGGCCGCAGTGGCGCGCCTGGCGCTCGCCGTGGCACTCGCCGTCGGCATCATGTTCTGGCCGTACGATGCCCGCTGTGGCGCCGGCCTCGCGGCCTATCTCGGGGCGGTCGCCGTCGTTATCGTAGGGGGCGTGTGGAGCAGCGTCTGGACGTGGCGCCACCGCACCGCGCGCGCCCACACGCTCTCGCTGCTGCTCATTCTCTGGGGCCTCATACTCGGCGCCACTGAAATCCTGCCGCGAGTGGGCTACGCCAGACCCACGGTGCAGCACCCCGCAATCTGGAGCTGCGAATGACCGGCCGGGCCGCGAACGCCATCGCGACCTCGTGGCCGGGTCGCTCCAACCATCACGCAACGGATGCGCAACGGAACATGAAGACCTTCAGAAACTTCATCGCCGGCAAGTGGGTCGAGCCCCGGACCGGTGCGTATTTCGACAACATCAATCCGGCCGACACATCGGACGTGGTCGGACGCTTCCCGCTGTCGGGTCGCGAGGACGTTGCACGCGCCGTCGCTTCCGCTGGAAGGGGATTCGAGCTCTGGCGGCGCACACCGGCGCCCGAGCGCGGCGACGTCCTCCGCAAGGTCGGCGACATCCTGAGCGCGAGAAAGGAGGAGATCGCCGACCTCATGACGCGCGAGATGGGCAAGCCGCTTGCCGAAACCCGCGGCGACGTGCAGGAGGGGATCGACACGGCCTTCTACGCCGCGACGGAAGGTCGCCGCCTGTTCGGCCACACGGTCCCCAGCGAACTGCGAAGCAAATGGGCGATGAGCTACCGCAGGCCTATCGGCGTGTGCGGCATCATCACGCCCTTCAACTTTCCGCTCGCCATTCCCACCTGGAAGATGTTCCCGGCGTTGCTGTGCGGGAACGCCTGCGTCTTCAAGCCGGCGGAGGATGTGCCGCACACGGGTACCGTTCTCGTCGAGATACTGCTCGAGGCAGGCATCCCGCCGGAAGTCATCCAGTTGGTGCACGGCGCCGGCGAGACCGTGGGAGCAGCGCTCGTCGAGCATCCTGCGGTGCCCGTCATCTCGTTCACCGGCTCGACCGAAACCGGGCGCAGCGTCGGTGAGACATGCGGCCGGCTGCACAAGCGGCTCTCGCTCGAAATGGGCGGGAAGAACGCGCAGATCGTCCTCGACGATGCCGATCTCGAGCTCGCGCTCGAGGGTGTTCTCTGGGGCGCCTTCGGGACCACGGGGCAGCGGTGCACGGCGACGAGCCGTCTCATCCTGCAGAGCGGCATCCACGACGAGGTGCTGAGCACCCTCGTCGACAGGGCGCGCGAGATGAAGCTCGGCGATGGGCGGAAGGACGGCACCGATCTGGGGCCGCTCGTGAACGACGCCGCGCTGCGCAAGGTGGGCTCGTACATCGACGTCGGACAGGAAGACGGCGCCGATCTCCTGTGCGGCGGCCACCGTGCGGCGGGCAAGGGACTGGACAGGGGCTATTTCTTCGAGCCGACGATATTCGCGCGGGTAGAGCCGGGTGCCCGGATTGAGCAGGAGGAGATCTTCGGCCCCGTGCTGTCGGTTATCCGGGTGGAGAACGTGGACGAGGCGATCGCCGTAAACAACGACGTTCGCTACGGACTTTCATCCTCGCTTTACACGAGGGACGTGAACGCGGCGTTCCGCGGCCTGAACGAGCTGGACAACGGCATCACCTACGTGAACGCTCCGACCATCGGCGCGGAGGCTCATCTGCCATTCGGCGGTGTAAAGCAGACAGGCAACGGCCACCGCGAGGGTGGCTGGCAGGTGTACGAGTTCTACTCGGAAACGAAGGTCGGCTACGTGGATTTCTCGGGACGGCTGCAGCGTGCCCAGATCGACAACTATCCGGCGTCCTCTTCGTAGCCCGGCCCTTGCGTAGCGATCGAGCTCGACGTGGGCTCGTTGAGACGCGTGCGCGTGGAAAAAATGATGCGGAGGAACGGGACTGATCATGCATGGCTTGCCTTGCACGTAAACGCCTAATTAATTGAGCCAATGGTGTCTCCCCAGCGTGAGGGTGTCCGCCGGGCGTCGACCGAGCGTGGCCGACGCGGACCGGAGGGCGCATGACCGACCGGCACTATCTCGTCACGCCCGGCCGTGACGTCGTGTCGATCGAGCAGAAACGGCAGGCTCTGCGCGAGGTCAACCGCAGCGGGCACCGCTGGTCCTTTGTCTGGGAATGGATAAAGACAATCACGATCGCGGTGGTCCTCTTTCTCTTCGTGCGCGCCTTCTTCATCGAGGCGTTCAAGATCCCGAGCGGGAGCATGGAGCGGACGCTGCTGGTTGGCGATTTCCTGCTCGTCAACAAGCTCCTGTACGGGGCACAGGTTCCCTTCACGGAATACGAGCTGCCTGCCATTCGCCAGCCGGAACGTGGCGACATCATCGTCTTCCAGTGGCCCAAGGATCCGTCAAAGAACTTTGTCAAGCGTCTGGTGGGCGTGGCAGGTGACACGCTGGAGATGCGCAACGGCACTCTGTACCGCGATGGCGACCTGCAGGCCGAGGACTATATCGTACGCAACTCTCCGGAGGCCGACCCTCCGGCTGAGGATTTCCGCTGGCAGCGGCCCTACCTGGTGCGGGCGGCGGTGGCGAGCGCCACGTATCATCCGTCGCGTAACAACTGGGGACCACTGGTCGTCCCGGAGAGGAAGTACTTCGTGCTGGGCGACAACAGGGACAACTCGCTGGATAGCCGGTACTGGGGCTTCGTCCCCGACTCGCTCGTGCGAGGCCGGCCGATTGTCGTGTACTACAGTTATATGCCAGACACACCAGGTAGCCTTTCGTGGCTGACCGAGATCCGCTGGCAGCGCGTCGGCGAGCTGATACGCTAGACCAGCCCGGTCGCCGCAACCCTTCTTCTCGCACCGGCTCTCCGGCCGGCGGTACCGGGCCAGGAGCTGAGCGCCGCATGGCTGTCACAACAGGCAGGAAGTCGTCCTACGACGAAGGATCGCTCGACCAGTACCTTCGGGACATAAGCGTATTCCCGCTGATCACGCGCGAGGAGGAAGTCGTCCTCGCTCAGCGAATCCGCGAGCACGATCAGGAAGCGTTGGACAAGCTGGTCCGATCCAACCTCAGGTTCGTCGTCTCGGTCGCCAAGAAGTATCAGAACCAGGGCGTATCGCTCTCCGATCTGATCAACGAGGGCAACCTCGGACTGATCCGCGCCGCGCACAAATTCGACGAGACGAAAGGGATCAAGTTCATCTCCTACGCGGTCTGGTGGGTGCGCCAGTCGATTCTGCAGGCGCTCGCCGAACAGTCGCGAATCGTGCGCGTTCCGCTCAATCGCGCCGGCACGCTGCACCGCATTGGCAAGCGCGCAAGCGCGCTGCTCCAGGAGCTCGGCCGCGAGCCCACCAATGAGGAGATCGCCGAGGGGATGGACATAAGCGAGGAAGAGGTCGCGAAGACGATGTCCATCTCGCAGACCCACCTCTCGCTGGATGCGCCGCTGTCGCCGGGCGAAGACAACAAACTCCTCGACTACCTGCCCGATAACCTGAATCCGACGCCCGACGAGCTGACCTTCGAGAAGGCGCTCACGGAGTCGGTGGAAGAAGCGCTGTCGCACCTCAAGGAGCGGGAGGCCAGGATTCTCCGACTCTACTTCGGCCTTGACGGCGAGGAGCCGATGACGCTCGAAGAGATCGGCACGCTGCTCGGGATCACGCGCGAGCGTGTGCGTCAGATCAAGGAGAAGGCCCTCTCCCGGCTCCGGCACGTGTCGCGCGCCCGCGCGCTGGAATCCTACCTGGGCTGACCGGCCACGCACTTCCGCAGGTCAGCCTGTCCACACCCGTCACAATTCATCGGCATCGCCGCGCACCGAGCCACCGGCGCCGTCCCGCCAGGATCCCAGGTCAGCACTCCAACTCCTTGATATCGTGGAGGTTGACGGATGGTAACCGGCATGCATGTGCGATCGTCCTAGCATCGAATGCCTTCACAGTCGCAACCGGCATGATCGCGTCCTTGCATCAGGGGTCGTGACAAGGGCAAACCCGGCGAAAGCCGGCGACGCAAAGCCACGAGGCTACGGCACCCGCGGAATCGCGGGCGCCACGCCAGTCGAGCCGCCGCACTGGTACCACGGAGGGTCTCCAGATGCGTAAATCTCTCTCGCCGTTCCTTCCCGTACTCCGTCGCGCGGTGGTTCACGCAGCCGCGCTGTGCATGGCCGCCGCGGCCATCACCACGACGGTGCACGCCCAGACCGTTTCTCTGGCGTCGACGCTGTCGGCATTCTTCCTCGAACCCGACAGGATCCAGGAAGAGCTGCCCGTCTTCGTCCAGGAAATGCGCGCCGATCTCGCCTCGCTGGTGGAGTCCGAGAAGGAATTCCGGCTCAACTACGGATCGTATACGGCAGACCTGGCGTTCGCCGGCCATGTCTCCAGCGACGATGTCAGCGTCGAGATGCTGTGGGCAACCGAGGACGGCTGGGCAGCGCGCGCTTCCCACCGGCTGGAACCCGGAATGACGTGCGTGGTCTGGGCCGGCCTGGTTCCGGCAGATGAGAGCGTTCCTGCCACTACGCATGAGCGCAAGCGCGCGAGTGAGGGCCTTGCGGCCTGTGATGGTGATGGCGTATCGCCCGCCGAAAGCGAGCGCCGCTTCGCCATCGGCGAGATGCGCGCGACCCTGTGGCGCGCCGTCGAGGCGGAGCGCCGCCACCTCATCGAGCAGCCCGGGCAGGGTTACACGGCCGAGCTCGTATCGGTTGACGGTTTCGCACCGCGCGAAGGTGTGACGACCCTGGTGCTCTGGGCGGGCAAGTCGTGGGCGGCGCAGGCGACGCACCCGGGTGCGCCGGGACGTAGCTGTGTCGTCTGGCTGGGCGAAGCCGACCGGTCGCTGCGTCCGGGCACCCAGCTCAGCCACGAAGCGCCGCAGCACGAGGGCGAAGTTCTGTGTGACCGCTAACCACTGATAGGGATTGGAAGGAAGGCGCCACTCCGCCGGGAACGGGGGGTGGCGCCTTCGTCGTTCCGGCGCACGTTGTGCGATGTGTCGAGATGATCCTGAATCGCGTGTTCGCTTTCGCCGGCCCCCCCTCCCCCCCCCGGAGCTGGCCGCGCCTGCGGTCCACAATCAGCGAGGTGTCTGTCCGATGGCCCAGCAGAATTCCTTCGATGTGACCACCGGAGTTGATCTCCAGGAAGTCGACAACGCGGTCAACCAGGCGCAGAAGGAGGTCGCTACACGGTATGACTTCAAGGGTTCGAAGGCCGCCATCGAGTTCAATCGCGCCGAGAACAAACTGATCCTCGTTGCGGACGACGATTTCCGAATGCGCGCACTCTTCGACATCCTGCAGGCCAGGCTCATCAAGCGGCACGTTCCCGTGAAGAACCTGGCTATCGGCGAGATCAAGCCCGCCGCCGGCGACACGGTGCGCAGGGAGATCGGGCTCAAGACTGCGCTGGATTCGGATACGGCCCGCAAGGTGGCTGCGGCGATCAAGGACGCGAGGCTGCGCAAGGTGCAGGCCTCCATCCAGGGTGATCAGGTGCGCGTCAGCTCGCCCTCGCGCGACGATCTGCAATCCGTGATGGAACTGCTTCGGGGCCGGGACTTCGGCGTCGAGCTGACCTTCGGCAACTACCGTTGAAGGTGGCTAGCTTTCGGAGTGCCCACTAACCGCTCCCCGCGCACCCGGTGAAGGTAGGCGTCCTCACACTCGGTTGCGACAAGAACACGGTCGATTCCGAGCGCTACCTCGCGCAGCTCACCGCGCGCGGTCTGCGCCACACGGCCGTGCTCGCCGACGCCGACGTTATTCTCGTGAACACGTGCGGCTTCATAGACGCCGCTAAGCGCGAATCCATCGACGCGATCGTCGAGGCGGGCCGGTACCGGGATGAAGGGGTCTGCAGGACGGTGGTGGCGGTCGGCTGCATGGTCGAACGCCACCGCCCGGAGCTGGAAGAAGCGCTGCCGGAGGTCGACATCTTCCTTGGCGCCTCGGAGATGGAACTGCTCATCCCGAAGCTGGAAGACCGCGGGTTGCTCCTGCCATCGCAGTCGGAGGTGCATCCGGGCGAGCGGCAGTATGCCGGCGATCTTCCGCACGTTCGCTATCTCAAGATCAGCGAGGGGTGCGATCACGGCTGCGCTTTCTGCGCCATCCCTCTCATGCGGGGGCGGCACCGATCGTTCTCCATGGGCGACATCGTGCGTGAGGCGCAGCTTCTCGAACTTCAGGGCGCGCGGGAGATCAATCTCGTTGCACAGGATCTCGCGCACTACGGGCGCGATCGCCGCGACGGCTCGGAGCTTCCGGACCTGCTGCGGGCGCTGCTCGATGAGACATCGGTGCCGTGGTTCCGGCTGCTGTACCTCTATTCGGCGGGCATGACTTCACGGCTGCTGGCGCTCGTCGCCGCGGAGCCGAGGATAGTGCCGTACATCGACATGCCGATGCAGCACGGATCGGACGCGGTGCTCGCACGCATGCGGCGCCCTGAACGAGGTGCGACGATCCGGGACACGGTCGCGCGGGTGCGGGCTGCGGTGGCCGAAGTCGCGATCCGGACAACGTGCATAGTCGGATATCCGGGCGAGACGGACGCTGACTTCGCGACGCTGCTGGACGTGCTCGAAGAGGTCCGCTTCGACCGCGTGGGAGCGTTCACCTACTCGCCCCAGGAGGGCACACGTTCGGCGTTGCTCGAGGATGACGTTCCCGAAACCGTCAAGCGCGACCGGCTGGAGCGCCTGACGGAGTTGCAGCGGCTGATAACGGCGGATCGCTACGAAGCGCGTATCGGTCGTGTCGTGCGTTCGATCGTCGACCGTTGTCCGGTGCTCGAGCACGGTGATGCTTCGACGGAGCACGTCGGCTCCCGCGCGAACGATGACGGCGGCGATCGAACCGGCGCTGCTGATCTGACGCAGGCGCGGACCATCTGGCAGGCCGACGACATCGACGGCGTGACACGATTCGCTTCACCGCTGCCTCCAGGGACGCTCGTCGACGTCGCCATCGAGGACGTCGAGGACGATTACGACTTCCGCGCATCGCTCGTGTCCGTGATCGACCGTCCCGCGGCGCGTGCGGTCCGGCCGCCGGTTAACCGCTCGCTTCCGGTCGCCCACTCCTCCATGGGAAGCTTCGGGCGATGAGCCGCGCCCCGGAAGCGTCCGGCGCCGTGCTGCTGGTGGACCATGGGCCGTTGCCACAGGCTCCGCGAGCGCTGTCGGCAGATATCATGCGACGCGCACGCGAGCTCTTTCCCGGCGGTGTGAGCTCGCCGGTGCGGGCGTTCAGGGCGGTGGGCGGCGAGCCCTTTGTGGTGGAACGGGGTGAGGGGGCGCGAATATTCGACGCCGACGGCCGATCGTACATCGATTTCGTTCTCTCATGGGGAGCGCTCGTGCTCGGCCACGCACCGGCGAGCGTACTCGCTGCGCTGGCCGCCGCGATGCGCTCCGGCACGAGCTTCGGCGCTCCGACGCGGGCCGAAGTGGAACTCGCCGAACTGATCGTCTCGCGCATGCCGCACATCGAGATGCTGCGATTCGTGTCCAGTGGAACGGAGGCGGCGATGAGCGCCGCGCGCCTCGCTCGGGCCGCTACCGGTCGAGAGCTGATTCTCAAGTTCGACGGCTGCTATCACGGCCACGCCGACGCCTTTCTGGTGCGCGCCGGGTCCGGTGTTGCGACGCTCGGGCTGCCCGATTCGCCTGGTGTGCCCGCGGCGGTGGCCGGGCTGACGATCGCGGCTCCCTTCAACGATGCGGATTACACGCGGCGGCTGTGCGAGCGGCATGCGGATCGACTCGCGGCGATCATCGTCGAGCCACTGATGGGAAACGCCGGCTTCATCGCGCCCGATCCTGCGTTCCTCGGCGCGCTGCGCGCGATCGCCGACAGCACGGGCGCGATGCTCATCTTCGACGAGGTGATGACCGGTTTCCGGATCGCGCCCGGCGGCGCGCACGAACGGTTTGGTGTGCGCGCGGACCTGACGACTCTGGGCAAGGTGATCGGCGGGGGCCTCCCCGTTGCGGCGTACGGCGGGCGCCGAGCTCTGATGGAGCTCGTCGCACCCAGTGGCCCGGTGTACCAGGCCGGGACTCTCTCCGGGAATCCGCTCGCGATGGCAGCGGGTATCGCGACGCTGCGCGAGCTCGTGCCCGACCTGCACGATGAGATCGCCGAACGCACGACGCGGCTGGTTCGCGATCTCCGCGTCGCGGCGGCGGAGGCAGGCGCGCCGTTCACGGCGGATTCCGCGGGCTCCATGTGGGGGTTCTTCTTTCGCGCGGAGCCGGTGCGCTCCTTCAAGGACGCCAGGGAATCGGACGCTGCGCTCTACCGTGCATTCTTTCATGCGGCTCTGGAGCGGGGAGTGTATCTCCCGCCGTCGCCGTACGAGGCGGCCTTCATGTCCGCCTCGCACGGCGACGCGGAGATCGATGACGCGCTGGAACGGCTTCGTGCCGCGATGTTCGCGGCGGTCGAGCGAGCGCGCCGCGACGGGGAAGGGTAGGGTGCGCACGGCCCTGGCCCTGGTACTGGCGCTCGCGCTCGGGCCCCTTGGTCCCGTTGGGCCGTGGGGGGGGGGAGACGTGCAGGCGCAGGGGTCGCTGTTCGATCGGCTCAACCTCGACCGCCTGCAGCTCACGACGATGGGAGCTTCATTCGGATACGCGCGTCTTTCCCAGCTCGAGCCTACGGAGGTCTATGCGCTGCACGCCGACTACGGGGAGATAGTACCGCGGTGGCGCGTTGTCTTCAGCACGACCTACTGGCGGTCGCGTTACACCGACGCGGTCATTGGCCGGTTCGTTGACTCGCTGAGCCAGGTGGTCGTGGACCCGTCGGGCGATGATATCCTTCGCCCAACGCGTGTCACGATCTCGGATATCGTTCTCGGGACCGAGCTTCGCTGGATGCCGCGGAGCTCTGGGCTGCTCAGGCCGTATCTCGGCGGGGGCTTCAATGCGCACGTCGTGAACGCGGAGGGCCGCCTCATCGATGGCACTTTCGTGGAGCGTGCGCTGGACAACGTCACCGCAGGGCTCTCCGGCAGCGCAGGACTGGAGCTCGTGCCGCTGAGTCGTTTCTCGCTGCTGATTCAGGGGCGCTACGACCTGGTCACGGGAACGCGCTTCAGCTCACTCCGCGCGGGCGCGAGCTATCGCTTCGGGTCGCCGCGCGTCCCGGGGGACGCTGGAAGTGCGGGGGCCGCGCGGTGAAACCGGGTCTCCGCATCGGGGTCGTGGGCGCCGGCGCCATAGCCCAGACGGCCCATCTGCCGGTGCTATCGAAGATGCGCGGAGCGCAGCTCACGGCGCTCTGCGACAACGATGGGGTGAAGGCACGCTCGCTCGCCGACCGGTTCGGCGTTCCGGATGTCTTCACGGACATCGAGGATCTGCTCGAGTTCGATGAACTCGACGCCATCGTGGTGACGACGCCCAATCACCTGCACGAGCCGCACGTACTCGCAGCCCTGGCGGCGAAGGTGAATGTGCTCTGCGAGCGTCCTCTGGCGCTGTCCGCGCGCGGCGTCGAGCGAATCCTTGCCGCTGCGAAGCGTGTGGACCGCAAGGTCGTCGTCGCCAACAACCACCGCTTTCGGAGCGACGTTCAGGCGCTCGATCGCTTCCTCCGCGGCGGGGAGCTCGGGCGAGTGACGGGTGTGCGCGCCGGCGCGTACAGACGGCGTCGCGACATGGCAAGCTGGCGGCAGCGGCGTCCCGAGGCGGGAGGCGGCGCGTTCTTCGAGCACGGACTCCCGCTGCTCGATCTCGCTCTCTGGCTGTCGGACTATCCGGAGCCCGTGCGCGTCATCGCGCAGATGGATCGTGGCCGCGGCACCAACGCGGTGGAAGACATGATGCTGGTGCACCTCGAGTCGGCCGGCGGCGCGACGCTGTCACTCGATGTGACGTGGAGCTACGTGGGCGAGGACGATCGCTGGTGGTTCGAGGTTCTCTCCACGCGGGGGAGCGCGCGACTGGCGCCGCTGCGCGTGGTGAAGGAGCTCAACGGCAAGCCGACCGACGTCTCGCCGGGTGGCGCGGCGGCGCGCGAGAGTCCGTTCATCCAGTCGTACCGCGCGGAGCTCGCGCATTTTGTCGCGATGATGAACGGTGACAGCGAATACGAGGATGCGTCCGACCAGCTCCGGTTGCACAGGATAGTCGAGGCGGTCTATCGCTCGGCGGAAGAGGGGAAAGAGATCCGCCTGTGAGGCTTCGCTCGTTGCGGCCGTCGCGTGGCGAGTGGGCCGTGGCCATTGTCTCCGCCGTACTCCTTGTCCTCGCCTTTCCGCCGATACCGCTCGTCTTCCCGGCCTTCATCGCGCTCGCGCCGCTGGGCGTGTTCGTCGCGCTGCGGGCGGACGGAATCGAAACGGGAGGCGCCGGCGCATCGGCGCGCGTGACATTCTGGCACGGCGTCATCTTCTACGCCGTCAACGTGTACTGGATCGCGACCGCACTCTCGCTCTTCACGAAGCTCGCCTTCCTGGGTTACGCGGTGACGGTGGTGGGCATGGCAGCCATCGGGTCGCTCGCGGGGCTGGCCCTGTACGCAATGCGCCGCGCGACGCGTCTCCCCCTGGCGTTGCTGCTGCCGCTCGTGTGGGTTTCGCTCGAGATGCTGTTCAACTATCTGAGCGATGTGGCGTTTCCGTGGTTCCCACTCGGTCTCACCGTCGCGCACACGCCGGTGCTGGCGCAACTGGCCGACCTGAGCGGCGTGCACGGAGTGAGCTTCTGGATAGCGGCGACGAACGGTCTCCTGGCCGACGCATGGCTGTTGCGCACACGTCGATCGCCGGCGGCGATTCGCCTGGCATCGGCCATCGTGCTCGGCGCGTGTGTCGCGACGTATGGCGTGTGGCGCATGCGGTCGACGGTCATCCGTCCGCTGGCGCCGATCGGGGTCGTGCAGCCGGACATCCCGCAAGAGGAGAAGTGGCAGGAGGAGAATCGGGGGCAGATTGTCGGCATTCTCTCCTCGCTCACGCGCGATCTCATGCGGGGCAGCGACCCGGCGCTGATCGTCTGGCCCGAAGTCGCGCTGCCGGGGTTCATCATCGAGCACCCGGCGTGGCGGGACACGCTGCGAGCACTCTCCGATGCACCCGACACGCCGATCATCTTCGGCGTGCTGGATGTGGAGTTCTTCCCGGGCGGGGCGTACGCCTACTACAACGCCGCGATGCTTGCCGACACCGCCGGGCGAATCGACGCGCAGCCGGCGTATCGCAAGGGTTTCCTCGTCCCGATCGTCGAGCGCGTGCCCTTTCTCGATCCGGCGTGGTTCGGCGATCTCAAGTACTTCGGCGGTTACGGCCGCGGCGGGCCGTCGCTGTTCCGGCTCGCATTTGGCGAGGTCGGTGTGCTGATCTGTTACGAGTCCATCTTCCCGCAACGATCTCGCTCGTACCGTCGATCGGGGGCGGAGCTCATCCTCAACATCACGAACGACGCCTGGTTCGGGCAGACCTTCGCGCCTTACCAGCACGAGGCACATCTCGCGCTTCGCGCGATAGAGAACCGCGTGGGCGTGGTGCGGGCGGGGAACAACGGCATCTCCGAATACATCGATCCCGTCGGACGCAGGCATGGCGCAACCCGGCTGGGCGAGCGCACGCAGCGCACCTACAACGCCGGGACGACGGATGTCATGACGCTGTTCGTGCGCGTGGGTGATTGGGTCGGTGTGCTGGCGGTCGTGACGACGCTGCTCGTTCTGGCCTGGGATTTCGGGCGCCGCCGCCGGCGACGTTGATGCCAGCGGCCGGCGTGGATGTCGGCGGTACGTTCACCGATCTCGTCGCGATCGATGAACAGGGGCGTGTGTCGACTGTGAAGGTCCTGAGCACGCCGCATGATCACGCCGTCGCAGTGGAGCAGACGCTTGCCGCGCATCGCGGTGCGGCGGACCGTGACAGGCAGGCAGCGGCGGCCGCCGTGGCGAGCACCGGAGCGCCGGACGATCGACGCGGTGGCTTCAGCCGCGTGGTGCACGGGACCACGATCGCCACGAACGCGCTGCTCGAACGCTCGGGTGCTCGCGTGGTCTTCTGCGGAACGGCGGGCGCTACCGACATTCTCGAGCTGCGACGACAGGAACGCGCCTCCCTGTACGATCCGGGCCGACAGCATCCTCCGCCGCTGGTGCCTGCGGAGCGCACGATCGCTGTCGCCGAGCGTGGGTCTCCCAGGGGCGCGGTACTACCCCTCACCGGAACATCTGCGCGCCAGGCGGCGGCGGCGGCGGCAAGGCTCGCGCCCGAGACCGTCGCAGTGTGCCTGCTTCACGCACACGCAGAGCCCAGGCACGAACAGATGATCGCGGAAGCGCTGCGCGAGGCGCTTCCCGACATCGAGATCGTGCTCTCGTCCGATGTGCTGCCCGAGATCAGGGAGTACGAGCGCGCGGCCACGACGGTGGCGGAGGCGTACCTGCGCCCCACGGTATCGCTCTACCTCCGCCGGCTCGCGGCGCGGCTCGCGGATTCGGGATATCCTGTCCCGGCCGTCATGACGTCCAGCGGTGGAGTACGTGCTGCCGCGGACGCGGCAGGGCACGCTGCTTCGCTCGCGCTCTCCGGACCGGCGGGCGGCGTGGTCGGTGCTGCTGCGGCGGCACGGGCCGCCGGCATAGAGCGGGCGCTCACGATCGACATGGGCGGGACGAGCGCGGACATTGGCCTGCTGCTGGACGGCGAGCCACTTGTGGAGCAGGGTGGGTCGGTTGCCGGCGTTCCCATCGCACTTCCGCGGGTGCTGGTGGAGACGGTGTCGGCCGGTGGTGGCAGTATCGCGTGGGTCGACAGCGGCGGCGCGCTTCGCGTTGGACCGCGGAGCGCCGGAGCGGTGCCGGGGCCGGTTGCATTCGCACGCGGCGGTACCGAGCCAACGGTCACCGATGCGCATATCGTGCTGGGCAATATCGCTGCCGATGACCGTGCGACGGCCCGCGCCGATTCCACCGCCGCGTACAGCGGCGGCATTCATCTCGATGCGGCCCTGGCGCGTGGCGCCATAGGGAATCTCGCGCGGCGGCTCGGCGCATCCGCTGCGGCCACGGCGGCAGCGATCGTGGCGACGGCGGACGCGGCGATGGCGCGCGCGCTGCGGATTGTCAGCGTCGAGCGCGGCGTCGATCCGCGTGGCTGCGTGCTCGTCGCATTCGGCGGTGGCGGCCCGCTGCACGCCTGCGGCCTGGCCTCGACGATCGGAGTGACACGCGTGCTCGTCCCGCCGCACGCCGGCGTCCTGAGCGCCCTCGGCCTGGCGATCACGGCGGAGCGGTGCGAGTCGATGGCGAGTGTGATGCGCGACGCGCGCTCGCTCGACGGCGTCGCGATAGGCGAACTCGCATCGCGACTCGCCGCGCTCGCGGCGGAGCAGGGAAGGGGTTGCGGCGCGGACGCCGCGAGCCCGGCGCGGGCTGCCGCGCGCCTGCAATGGTGGGCGCATATGCGCTACGCCGGGCAGGGACATGAGCTCGACGTTCCGTTCGCGCCGGGTGACGCAGGGTCCGATATCGCCGCGCGGTTCGAGTCGGAGCACCGGGCTCGATTCGGGTTCGTGCTCGAACGCGTCGTCGAGATCGTGAGCGCGCGCCACGCCGCTTCCGGCGAGCCTGTGCCGGTTTCACTGCAACGTCGCGGCGCAACGAACTGGGACTCGGCGCTGCGCGTGGACGATGGGGCCGCACTCGACGCGACGGTCCGGGGGCGTGCCACGATCCGGCTTCCCGATGCAACGCTGCTGGTGGCCGACGGCTGGCGCGCGCGTGCGCATGAGACGGGCGGCTGGGTGCTGGAGCAGGCACGATGACGCAGCAGTTCCGCACCGGTCGTCATTCCCGCGAGAGCGGGAATCCCTCTTCGCCGCCGGCATTCGATCCGCTCGCGCTCACCGTCATGGCTCATGCATTTGCCATGATCGCGGAGGAGATGGGAAGCGTCCTCGTGCGCGGTGCGCTGTCGCCCAACATCCGCGAGCGGCGCGATGCGTCTGCCGCGCTGTTCGATCCCGCCGGACGCATGATCGCGCAGGCGGCGCACATTCCCGTTCACCTCGGCGCACTCCCCGAAGCCGTGCGCGCGGTACGCGCGTGTAGCCCGTCGCCGGGCGATGTGTATCTGCTCAACGATCCCTTCCGCGGCGGCTCGCACCTGCCCGACCTCACCCTCGTGGAAGCCATCGACGTGGAGGGCGAAACCGGTGGCTTCGCCGTCGTGCGAGCGCACCACGCCGATGTCGGCGGCATGAGTCCGGGGAGCATGCCGCAGGGGGCGACGGAGATCTGGCAGGAAGGCCTCGTCATCCCGCCAGTGCGCCTCGCCCGCGGCGGTGTCGTCGACGGGACCGTGCTCGCACTTCTGCTGGCCAACGTCCGTACCCCCGAGGAGCGGCGCGGCGATCTCGAGGCGCAGCTTGCCGCGTGCACGGCGGGTTGCGCCGGCTGGCGTGCGCTCGTAGCGCGCGAGGGCGGCGGTGCGGTTGGGCGGGGCCGGCTCGACGCAGCGGCGAGCGCGCTGCTCGACTACGCAGAGCGACGTGCATGTGCGCGCCTCGCCGAGCACGAGGGTGCACGCGGACAGGCGCGCGACATTCTCGAGGGCGATGGCGTATCGGATGACGACGTCGGGATCGTCGTCGCAGCGACGGTGCGCGATTCACGTCTTCGACTCGATTTCACCGGCACTTCACCGCAGGTGCGAGGGAATGTCAACTGTCCGCTCGCCGTCACGCGCGCCGCGGCGGTGTTCGTCCTTCGCACCCTGCTCGACGACGACGTTCCCACCAACGACGGCATCTCGCGCGCGCTGGCGATCCATGCAGCACCAGGCACCGTCGTGAACGCGCGCCATCCGGCCGCGGTGGCCGCCGGCAACGTCGAGACATCGCAGCGCATCGCTGATACCATCTTCGCCGCGCTGGGCAACGCGGGGCTTGCGGTGCCTGCACAGGGGCAGGGCACGATGAACAACGTCACCTTCGGAGGAAGCGGCTGGACCTTCTACGAGACGATCGGTGGCGGACAGGGCGCGAGCAGCGCTGGCGCCGGTCCGGATGCCGTTCACGTGGGCATGAGCAACACGCGCAACACTCCCATCGAATCGCTGGAGCACAGCGTGCCGTTAAGGATCGACAGGTACGCGCTGCGGCGCGGTTCGGGCGGAGCTGGTCGCTTTCGCGGTGGTGACGGTGTTGTGCGGCGCTATGTCGCACTCGAGCCCTGCACGGTCACGCTGCTCACGGAGCGAAGGCGGCGCGCGCCTCGCGGATCGGCGGGGGGCGCTGATGCAGCGTGCGGGCGCAACATGCTGAACGATGTCGAGGTACCGTCCAAGTGTCGGCTGGCGCTCGAGCAGGGCGATGTGCTCACGATCGAGACGCCTGGTGGGGGAGGGTGGGGGCAGGCGGCGGAGTAGCTGGCGAGGCATGACCAACGCCGCGCACGCGGCCGCAGCCTCTCTACGCCCGTTCCCCGAGCGCCTGCCCGCCTTCCCCCGCCAGCCGGTCGCGCAGCGCATCGCCGAGCAGTGTACAGCCGAGAACAGTCAGCACGAGCATCAGCCCCGGCGCTACCGAAACCCACGGCGCTGTGACGATCACATCGCGGCCGCCCGCGATCATGTTGCCCCAGCTCGGCCGCGGCGGCTGGATGCCGAGCCCCAGGAAGGACAGCCCGCTTTCCAGCAGTATCGCGTTCCCCACGCCGAGCGTCGCGGCGACGATCGCCGGCCCCAGCGCATTGGGCAGCACGTGCCGCCAGAGCACACGCGACGACGGCGCGCCGAGCGATACGGCGGAGTCCACGAACGGACGCTCCCGTACGCCCAGAACCTCGCCGCGGACCAGACGTGCGACTCCCATCCACCCGGTCGCCACAAGGACGATGACGACCATCGCGAGACCGGGACTCCAGAGCGATGCGATGACGAGGAGCAGTACGAGGCGCGGTACTGAAAGCATCGCATCCGTCACTGCCATCGTGCTCCTGTCCAGTGCTCCGCCATGCCATGCTGCCAGCGCGCCGACCGTCGTGCCGGCGAGCGCGGCCAGCAGCGAACCGACGACGCCGATCGCGAGCGAGATGCGCCCCGCGAGCATGATCCGCGCGAACATGTCCCGGCCAAAGGCGTCGGTGCCCAGCAGGTGAAAGTGGCCGTGTACGTCGGTGCTCCACGGCGGAAGCAGCCGCGTGGCGATCACGTCACCGATCGCGAGCGGATCGGTCGACGCGAGCGCCGGGACCAGGAGCGCGCCGATCGCGAGGGCCGCCAGCAGCGCGAGCGCGAGCGTCGTACGCCATTGCGCCATCCACCGGCTTACGCTGCGCCGGTTCACTTCACGCCGGTTCACTCCGCGCCGGTTCACTCCGCGCCGGTTTACTCCGCGCCGGGTTGCGTCGCGCCAGATCACGGTGAGCGCCTGGGATCGAGCCATGGAAGAGCCAGATCGGCGGCGAGGTTCGCGATGATGACAATCGCGGCGTAGACGAGCGTGGCGCCCATGACCACCGGATAGTCGCGCGCGGCGATCGCGCCCAGCATCAGCCGGCCCATCCCTGGCCATGCAAAAACGCTCTCCACGAACACCGACCCGGCAACGACTCCGGGCAGAGTGAGCGCGAAGAGAATGACCAGCGGTGGCAGCGCGTTGGCGAGCACATGCCGGCCGTACACCGCCCCTGGCGCGAGACCCTTGGCGCGTGCAGTGCGGACGAAGTCGGAAGCCATGACGTCGGCCACGCTCGAGCGTGCGTATCGCGCAACGCCGGCCGCGCCAATGGCCGCGAGCACGGCGACCGGAAGGATCGCATGGCGCACCAGGTCGAAAAGCGCCGCGAAACCACTGAGCTCGAGGCCAGCGTCGCGCATCCCGAACGCGGGCAGCCGCAGGGCGGGCGGGAATCCCCACCGCGCGGCGCCGTACGTGAACACGGCGATCAGCGTGAGCGCGAGCCAGTAGCTCGGCGCGGCGTACACGGTGGTGGTCGCTATCGTGAGTGCGGTGTCGACACCCGCGCCGCGCCGCGCTGCCTGAACGATCCCGATCGCGATGCCCACGACGAACGTGAGCGCGAGCGACACGCCGCCGAGCGCCAGGGAGACTGGCAGCGCTTCCGCGATGAGAGCAGTCACCGGGCGGCTGTACGCGAAGCTCTCGCCGAGATCGCCCGTGAGCACAGAGCCCAGCCAGCGTGCATATTGCACCGCAAGCGGCGCGTCGAGGCCGAGCTCGGCGCGCAGGCGGGCCGCGTCCGCGGATGTCGCGGTCGGCGGAACGAGCAGTGCGGCCGCGTCCCCCGGCGCCGCGCGCAGCAGCACGAAGGTTATTGACAGCACCAGCCAGAAGAGCAGCGCGGCGGTGGCGAGCCGGCGTACGATGAGGCGCACGCCACTGATGATGCGCCCCGGGTCGCGCGCGTCAACCGCGGCTGCGCTGATCATCGCCTGCATTGTCGCAATCCCGGGTTGCGCCGTTCCGGAGCGCGCGGAAGGCACGATCGTGTACGCATCGGGCGCGGACCTCGAATCGGCCAACCCGCTCGTGACGATCCATCCGCTGTCGCAGCAGGTGCAGCGTCATGCGCTGCTCGTCACGCTCGCGCGTCGCGACTCCACGCTCGAGCCGCGGCCGTACTACGCGCGCTCGTGGAGCTGGTCGGATGATCGCCGTCAACTCACGTTGCAGCTCACGCCCGGGCTATCCTGGCACGACGGTGTTCCCACGACGGCGCGGGACGTCGTATTCACCTTCGAGGCCGCGCGCGATCCGCGCACCGGCTATCCGCGCTACGGCGATCTCGCTTCGCTGGAGCGCATCGAGGCCGCTGGCGACTCCACAGTCGTCTTCAGCTTCCGCGATGCCCAGCCGGCGCTTCCGGCCGTCCTCGCGGACCTCCCGATCCTTCCGGCACACATTCTGGAAGGTGTAGCACGCCCGGACATGCGCAGGGCAGCGTTCAACCTCGCTCCGATCGGCAACGGGCCGTTCCGCTTTGTCTCGCGCGATCCGGGCGCGCGCTGGGTGTTCGAGCGCGACGACGCATTCCCCCCCGCGATGGGTGGGCCGCCACGGCTCAGGCGACTGGTGATCGCGGTCGTCGACGAGGCGACGACCAAGTTCGCGGGGCTCGTGAGCGGTGAGCTCGATGTGGCCGGGATTGCGCCGACGATGGCCGAGCTCGCCGATTCCGATCCGTCGCTGCGCGTGATCTCCTACCCGGTTCTCTTCGCCACCGGAATCATCTTCAACACGACGCGCCCGCCGTTCGACTCGCGTGCGGTGCGTCACGCCGTCAGCCTCGCGATCGACCGCGAACGGATTATCGCGGCGGCTCTTGCAGGTTTTGCGATCCCCGCATCGGGCCCCGTGCACCCGGAGAATCCATTTGCTCTGGCGGGCGATGCAGGCCCTGATCCGGCGCGCGCGCGCGCGCTGCTCGACAGCGCCGGCTGGCGTGACGGTGCGGATGACTGGCGCGTTCGCGACGGCGAGCGTCTGGAATTCGAGCTGCTCACAGTCGGCAGCGGAAACAACGCGGTCGAGCAGCTCGTCCAGGCAGACCTCGCGGCGGTCGGCATCGACATGCAGATCCGTCAGATGGAGATGGGTGCGTTTCTGGCGCACGCCCGCGCTGCAGACCGGGACTTCGACGCCCTGCTCACGGGTGTGCCGGGCGATCTCTCGCTCTCGTACATTGCTGCGATGCACGACAGCCGGCTCGCGGGCGGCGCGCTCGACTACGGCGGCTTCCACACCTCGACTCTCGATTCGCTTTTCTCCCAGCTCCGGTCCGCGAGCGACGCGGAGCGCGTTGGCCTCCTGTGGCGCGCCGTGCAGCGCGAGCTCGCGCGCGAGATGCCCGCGGCGTGGGTCTACCACGCGCGCGGCGTCGCGGGCGTCTCCGAACGCCTCCGTGGCGTGCGCATGGATCTGCGCGGCGAGATGGCCACGCTGCAGCGCTGGCACGTGGTGCCGGCGCCGCGGTGAGCCTTCTTCTCGCACCGGGCGAGCTCGCCGCCCGGCGGCGGGCCGCGCAGGGACCACTCGGCCCACTCGCTCGTTCGCTTGCGCTGGATCTCGATCCGCTGCTCGCGACGGATGCGCCGCCCATGATTCCCGTGGAGAAAGCACGCATGACGCGCGCAGGTGGGGCGTGTCCTGTCGATGGCACCCGGCTCGACTTCGATCCGTTCCAGCCGGGCCACCACCGCTGCCCGCGCTGCATGCGCGTGTTCTCGGACAACGCCCACTATCGTTCGTGGATCATGTGGTACCAGCTCTGGCTCGCCGAACGTTCCGTGCACTCAGCTCTGCTCGCATTGCTGTGCGATGGGATGCCGGATGCCTCGCGCCTGCGCGGCTTCGCGCTTTCGGTACTTGATGGCTATTCGGCCCGGTATCCCGAATACCCGAATCGCGACAACGTGCTCGGTCCCACGCGTCCGTTCTTCAGCACGTATCTGGAATCGATCTGGCTGCTTCAGCTCTCGGTCGCAGCCGATCTTCTCGAGATGGGTGGATCATCATCGGCGGTGGGGGAATCGTGCGCGCGGCTTCGCGATCGGGTGATCGCGCCCTCCGCCCGGCTCATCGCCAGCTTCGACGAGGGACTCTCCAACCGGCAGGTGTGGCACAACGCCGCCCTCCTTGCGGCCGGCCGCATGCTCGGCGACGATCGGCTTGCGACCCGTGCAATCGATGGCCCGTCCGGACTGGCGCGCCATCTTCGCGACGGACTCCTTGCGGACGGCACATGGTACGAGGGAGAGAACTACCACCTGTTTGCCCATCGGGGGCTCTGGTACAGCATCACGATGGCAGAGCGCTGCGGCCTCGCTGCGGCGATTCCGCAACGGTTCATGGAGAGATTCCGCGAAGGATTCGCGACGCCGTTCCTGTCAGCGCTGCCCGATTTTACACTTCCATCGCGTCGCGACTCCCACTACGCGATCTCGCTCAGGCAATGGCGATTCTCGGAGCTCTGCGAACTGGGACTCGCGTGCGGCGACGATCCACGCCTCGGCTCCGCGCTGCACGAGCTGTACGACAATACGCTCGCACGCGGGGACACGGGTCGTGCGCGGTCAGCAGCCGAGGCGGAGCGCAACCTGCCAGCAACCGGCCTCGGTCGCGAGGATCTCGGCTGGCGCTCGCTCATGCACGCGCTTCCGGAGCTTCCTCGCCTCGATCCAGTTGTGCCACGGTCGGTACTGCTCGGCGGTCAGGGGCTCGCCATCATGCGCCGCGATGCAGGACGAGTGTATGCGGCGCTCGACTACGGGCACACCGGTGCAGGCCACGGCCATCCCGACCGGCTCGGAGTCCTGCTCAGCGTGGGTCCGGATCGGTGGCTCGATGACCCCGGCACCGGTTCGTACGTCGATCGCACGCTGCACTGGTACCGCAGCACTCTCGCGCACAATGCACCGCTCGTGAACGGTCGCTCGCAGAGTCGCGCGGCCGGCGAACTGCGCGCGTTCGACGAGCGCGGCGGTGCGGGATGGGTGGACGCCGTTGCCCCGGGTGTCGCACCGGGTGTGGAGCTCACGCGGACTCTCGTGATGATGCCGAACTACATGGTGGATCGCCTCGCGTGGCGCGCGTCGAGCGATGTCCAGATAGACCTCCCGATTCACGTTGACGGGGAGCTGGTAGCCGTGGCGCGTGGTTCGGATGTCGCAAAACAAGACCTGACCCCGGATTCTATCGACGGTGAACTGACGGCAGTCGGACGATGGACAGCCGGCGAACTCGCGGGAGCCGGCGGACTGGAAGACGGCTTCGACTTCGTTCACGATGCGGAGCGGGCGAACAGTGTGTGCGATGCCGTCGTGCGACTCGGAGCGGAGCGAGCGGGATCATCGCTCGATGCATGGATCATCCCCGCAAACGCACTCGATGTCGAATGGTGGCGCGCGCTCGCCCCCGGCCCGCCCTGTCATGCGGAGCGGCGCTTCCACCTGGCCCGCATGAGCGCCGCCTCGGGCGAGGTGACGACCGTGCTGTGCTGGTCGGGAGCGGTGGCCGGTGTCGAGCGAGCCGGAGCCACGCTCGGAGTGCTGCTGTCCGATGGATCACGGCACGAACATGCACGCACCGGCGCTGGCGGGTGGCGCATCGCGCTCACCGCGCAAGGTGCCTCGAGCAGTATCGATCTGGGCGGCATTGTCCCGCGTGCCGGGGGGCACGACGGCGCGAACGCGAGTAAACCACGCATGGGTCGACCCACGCCTTCGCCTGAGGTGACGGACATTGTGCGCGATCGCTGCCTCATGTTCACACTGGGTGAATCCAGCTACCGCCGCTCGGAGCAGAGTTGGGCCGAATCGGGGGCACCCTCGGCAACTGTCGGGATGCTCGTGTCCGACAATGACCTCGTGATCGTGATCCGCGTGCGCAAGACCGAGCCTCGCTTCGCGCCGGCAGGTACCGTGAACGAGCTCGACAACGAGCATCCCGATACGAACAGCGATGGCATTCAGTTGTATGTGCGTCCCGGGAACGGGCGCGATGACGAGACCGCACAACCACCGGCATGGCTGCTCGTACCCGAGGCCGCCCCACAGGTGCGGGTTACGCCCGTTGCCGGCTCACCCACGGAGATCCCGCTCATGGCCGAATGGCAGGCAGCACCCGATGGGTTTGCAGTGCGATGCAGCGTTCCGGTGCATTCGCTCGGTGCTCATGGGCGCTTTTCGGCAGATGTGATCGTGAACATCCTCCCTCCCGGACGCGAACGCCGCGGCGGCCAGTTGGTGATGTCCGGCGGCGGGGGATTCGTGTATCTGCGCGGAGACCGTCAGGGTCCGGGCGCTCTCGTTCCCTTCCGGATCGTCGATGTCTGACGCGGCGCGCCTCGGCGCGGTGCGCGTGGTGCTGTACGAGCCACAGGACCACGTGAACATTGCGGCGACCGTACGCGCAATGAAGAACATGGGGATGGGCGAGCTCGTCCTCGTTCGGCCGGTCGAATACGACCCCGTGCGACTCGATGGAATCGCGCACGGAACCATGGACCTGATCGAGCACATCCGCCACGCCGGCGATCTCGACGAGGCGTTGCGCGATTGCGTACGTGTAGCCGGGTTCACGGCTCGCCGGCGCGCGGCGAAGCGCGAGGTGACGGGGCCGCGCGAGGCGGCGACCGATCTGCTTGCGCACGCGACGTCGGGTCGCGTGGCGTTGCTCTTCGGACGGGAAGACAGCGGGCTGCCCAACGACGCGCTGGACCGGGCGAGCCTGGTCGTGACGATCCCGACGACGGAGCATTCATCGCTCAACCTTGCGCAGGCGGTGCTCGTCGCGCTGTACGAGCTTCACGTAGCGGCCGCGGACGCCACACGCGTTCTCGCGCCGCCGCGCAAGAACGCCCCGCCGTCGACCACCGAGGCATACGAACAGTTCTTCGCCGACGCGGAGCGCGCGCTCGATTGCATCCACTTCTTCAAGACGAGGCACGTCGAGCACATCATGCGTACCGTGCGCTCGCTCGCGTTCAGGGCATCGCCGGATGCGCGCGAGATGCAGCTCATCCGGGCCATGGCGCTCGAAGTCGTTCGCTACTTCGAACGTACCGGACGCCCTTGACGGCCGCGGCCGGCCCCGGCTTCTTCACGTGATGCTATTCAGGCGATCGAGGAGAACAACCGGCAGCGGTGACGATCCCGGCGCTCGCGCCACAGCCGGCGATGACGTCGCGACATTCGAGGAAGGTCCCGAGGCGCCGGATGATGAGAGGGAAGGCGATATCGCGCCGGAAAGCGAGGAACGCAGCGCCGACGATTCCTGGCGCGCGCGAGCCGCGGTGGTCATTCCGGGGGGCGCGTCCACGGGTAGCAAGCGGCCGTCTGCCATGTACGGTGAATCCGAGAGCGGAGAGGGCGAAGGACGGGACGCGGATGGCCCCGATCGCGATGACGAGGTGAGTGGCCCAACCCACTTCGTGAGCGCCAGCGGCTGCGCGATCACGACCGCGGGCGGCGATACGCTGATCGATTGCACGATGGCGCTGGGCGCGGTGGCCATCGGCTACGGGGACAGGCTCGTCGCGCACAGCGTGGGTGAGGCCGCGCTGCAAGGGAATATCGCCGGATTGAGCCACGTACGTGAGGTCTCCGTGGCCGAGCGCCTCTGCGAGGTCATCCCCTGCGCGGAATCGGTACTATTTCTCAAAACGGGAGCGGAGGGCGTCGCGGCGGCTGTCCGCATCGCGCGCGTGCAGACGGGCCGCGAACACGTGATCGGCTGCGGCTACTTCGGCTGGCTCGACTGGTCCAGCGCGGAGCCCGGTGTTCCCACGCCGGTGCGTTCCACGTACACGAAGCTGCCGTTCGATGACGTCGCCGCTCTCGATCGCGCAGTCAGCGAGGCCGGAGATCGGCTCGCGGCGATCGTGCTCGAACCCGTGATCGAGCGTTTGCCGTCGACGGAATGGATAGCGGCTGCCCGCGCTCACTGCGATCGCGTCGGCGCAGTGCTCATCTTCGATGAGATCAAGACGGGCTTCAGGCTGCGCACGGGTGGCTATCAGGAACTCTCCGGCGTGCAACCCGACCTGTCCGTGTTCGGCAAGGCGCTGGCAAACGGCTTTCCGCTCGCGGCCGTGGTGGGGCAGAGGGATGTGATGGACGCAGCGCGCAGGACATGGATATCCTCGACACTGGCGAGCGAGGGAAGCGCACTCGCGGCGGCGGCGGCCGTGCTCGAATGGCACGAGCGCGCCGATGTGTGCGAATCACTCTGGAGCATCGGCGCAGACCTGCGGGCAGGCGTCGCAACGGCGATCGAAGCGAGCGGCCTGCCAGGGGTTGCGGTGGACGGCATCGATCCCATGTGGTTGATCCGCTTCGATGATCCCGGGGTCGAGCGCCGGTTCCTCCGGCTCGCGCTTCGCGAAGGCGTTCTGTTCAAGCGCGGTGCGTACAACTTCGCATCTCTTTCGCACGAGGACGACAGCATTCTCCAGGTCGAGCGCGCTGCGAGTACCGCGCTGGTCGAGCTGCGGCGGGAGACGCGCGATTGAGCGTGCCGGACCGGAGCACGCGCACACCGCCCGCCAGCGCCAGTGCCGGCCCCCTCATCGACGTCCACGCGCACTTTTTTCACGCGGCGAGCGGTCGCGCGGACTGGGCAGCGCTGAACGCATCCCGGCTTCGCGCTGGGGATCGCATCGGGATCACCTGCCACGTGGCGTCGATACTGGGCTCGTGGGGTCGCACATCACCCATCTACTTCCCCTCCCCAGCCGACGTCACGGCCGGCAACGATGCCATGCTCGCGCTGCAGAACGATGAAGGGGAACGCGTACGCGCCTTTGTGACAGTGAACCCCAATCACACAGACCACGCGCTCGCCGAGGTCGATCGTTGCGCGCGCGCAGGCGCTGTCGGCGTCAAGCTCGCGGCGAGCCGTCGCGCCGACGATCCGCTCGTCGATCATGTTGCGCGTTCGGCGGCGGAGCGCGGACTCCCTGTCCTGCACCACATCTGGCAGCATCGCCGGCGCGACTGGCCGTCGCAGGAGGCGTCCGACGGTGTCGAGCTCGGGCGGCTCGCCGAGCGTCACGGTGATGTGTCGTTCATCCTGGCGCACATCGGAGGTGGCGGCGACTACATGCACACGTTCGCCGCCGTGCGCGATCTCGAGAATGTGTACCTCGATCTCTCGGGCAGCGGCGTGGACCGCGGCATGCTGGACGAAGCGCTCGAAGCTGTGGGACCGGCACGAATGCTGTGGGGCTCCGACGTGACAATGGAAACCGGCCTCGCCAAGCTGCGCGCGCTCGAGGTGATCGGACTGGGAGCCCCGGAGCTCGAGGCCATTCGCTGGCGCACGGCGGCGAGGATATTCCCGGCCGGAAGCTTCCCGGCCGTCGCAATCGCGAGTGCGGCGCGGACGCGATGATTCCGGTCGACGTCAACACGTTCATCGGACCGTATCCATTCCGGTACGTCCCGCACCCCGATGCCGACATTCTCGTTCGCGTGCTGGACCGCGAAGGGATTGCTTCGGCGTGGGTAGGTCACCTGCCGTCGGCATTCTACCGTGACCCGACGGCGGGCAACAGCGCGCTGTACACGGCGCTCGCGCCGCATCGGGAGCGACTATCTCCCGTACCCGCGATTCGTCCCGACTGGCCGGCGTGGGAGCGTTCGCTTTCCATCGCGCTGGATGCGGGGGCGCCGGCCGTGCGCGCGTATCCGCCGCAGTGGGGGCTCGACGCGGGACACCCGACGATGCGGGAACTCGTGCACGCCTGCGCGGAGATGAACACAGTCCTCCTGCTCACGGTGCGATTCGAGGATTCCCGCCAGCGGCACCGGATGGACAGCGCTGGTGATCTCACGGGCGCAGCGATTCGCGATATCGCGCGCGCGCATGAGCGTTCCCGCGTGATCGTCACCTGTGCTGGCGGCGAACTGATCGAGGAAGTGCACTGGGGGCTCACACCGGCCGAACAGGGGCGGCTCTGGTGGGACATATCGTGGATCTGGGGACCACCGGAGGATCACCTCGCCCTGCTCTTCCGGACGATCGGCTCGGAGCGCTTCGTATTCGGAACAGCGTGGCCGCTGCGGCTCTCGCAGACACCATCCGCCAATCTCGAGCTCCTCCCGGATGACGTTCGCGGCTCGGCGCTTGCAAACGCGAGCGACATCCTGCGCCCGCCGCTGCGACGCCGATGATCCCTGCCCGCGATGCTGGTGAACGTTCCCCTTGCGGCACGCGCGCCTGCCAATCATTTTTTCGGCCGGCCTTGCGCCTTGTGAAAAGCTTCACAAATACGTTTGCCTCCCACTGCCTGATATCCATGGGATCGCCGGGATCGTGATGACGACGAGGAGCAAGTGGGCGGCGATCCCGGGTCTCCTGGTCATCGCCGCTGCCGCGACGATTCTCTCGGCCTATAGCGGTGCATCGTCGCAACAGGGCAGGGCGCCCGAGCAGCCGATCGATTTTCCGCACCCCGTGCACGCCGGCACCGAGGGAGCCGGCCTGCAGATGAACTGCATCTACTGCCACTTCTCCGCCAACAAGTCGCCCGACGCGGGGATGCCCGCCGTCAGCACCTGCATGGGCTGTCACACCGTCGTCGCTACCCAGAGCCCCGAAATCAGGAAGCTCGCTGCCTTTGCGAGCAACGGCCAGCCGATACCCTGGGAGCGCATCCACAAGGTTCCCGAGTACGTGCACTTCCCGCACGTGCGACACGTGAACGCCGGTGTCACCTGCCAGACCTGCCACGGCGAGGTGCAGACGATGGCCCGCGTGTACCAGGCAGAGTCGCTCAACATGGGCTGGTGCGTCAACTGCCACATCGAGCGCAAGGCGCGCTACGACTGCGCCTCCTGCCACTATTAGAAATCTAGAAATCGTTGATGAACGATCGATCGAAGCCGGCAGGGGTCAAGCGCCGCGACTTTCTCAAGGTCATGGGCGCGGGGAGCGCCGTTGCTGCATCCGTCGGGTGCGGCATCGAGGACCCCGGCACCCTGATTCCGTATCTGGTCTCGCCCGACGGCGCTGTTCCCGGCGTGTCGAACTACTACGCGACCACATGCCGCGAATGCTCCACGGGCTGCGGCATTCTCGCCGAGGTGCGCGACGGACGGACCATAAAGCTGGAAGGGAATCCGGCACATCCGGTCAACCGCGGTGCGCTGTGCGCGCGCGGTCAGGCCGCGGTGCAGGGGCTCTACAATCCGGATCGCATCGGCTCGCCCATGGTCCGGAGGAACGGCGAGCTGGTCGCCACGACGTGGGATGAGGCCATGAGTCTCTTCGCCCAGCGACTGAACGAGGCGAGGGCCAGCGGTGTTGCCGCCAACGCCGCGTTCATCAATCAGCATGAGTCCGGTGCGTTCCCCGCGTTTGTGGATCAATGGCTGGCCGATCACGGAATGCAGCCGCACTATTCGTTTGATGCCGTCGCTGACACCACTGTCATCCGCGCAAACCGCGAAGCCTACGGCGTTGGCTGGCCGGGACTGCGCTTCGATCAGGCGCGCCTCATCGTCTCCTTCGGCGCCGATTTTCTCGATGGGTGGGGTGCGAGCGTTCCGCAACAGCTCGCGTTCGCTGACGCGCGTGCGAGGGTGGAGAACGCGCCGCGCTTCATCTACATCGGCGCGCGGCGGTCGCTCACGGGCCTCAACGCCGACGAGTGGATAGCAGCGCGACCGGGCAGCGAGGGCGCGATCGCACGCGCTCTCCTGGGTGCAGCCGGTGGGGCGGGCGGCGCAGGCGGCGCGTCGTTCGAGGAAGCGGCACGCAGCAGCGGAGTTGCGGTTGCCACGCTGCAGCGCATCGCACGCGAGATCGCTATCGCTCGGCCGAGCCTCATTCTCGCGGGCTCTGCATCAGGCGGCGCGCCGGACCTCGCGCGCGACGTCGCGGCCATGAACCACGCCCTCGGCAATGTTGGGTTCACCATCCGCACGGACGAGGAAGTTCCGGGGCTGGATGCAGTTGCCACGTTCGGCGAGATGGCAGGTCTGGCGCAGCGGATGGCCGGCGGACAGGTGCCGCTGCTCATGGTTCGCGGCGCGAATCCCGTGTACTCGCTCGCATCGACGGGCTTCGCCCGGGCCATGAGCAGCGTGCCCTTCAAGGTGAGCTTCTCCAGTTATCCGGACGAGACTACGCTGCTCTGCGATCTGGTTCTCCCGGATCATCACCCGCTGGAATCGTGGGGGCTTGCCGTTCCCGCGCCCGGCGTCATCGGCATGCAGCAGCCGACGATGGAAAAGGTATTCGACACGCGCCCCACAGCCGACATCCTGCTCGCGGTTGCGAGAGCCGACGCCGGCCTCGCCGCTCGCTATCAGGAGCCCAGCTTTCGCGATTGGGTGATGAATCGGCTGCCCGGCGACATGAACGCGTTCACGGAAGCGCTCACGCGTGGGCTGGTTCGCGGAACGCTCCCGATCACCGCGGCCAGTGGCGCTCCAGCGGCGATCGTCGCGCCCGCCGAACCATCCGCGACGCCCCTGCAGCCGGTCGATCCGGACGGCGACAGCTTCTACTTCGTCGTGTATCCGTCTCCGGTGCTGGGCGATGGGCGCGGCGCGAACAAGCCATGGCTGCAGGAGCTGCCCGACCCCGTGAGCAAGATATGCTGGCAGAGCTGGGTCGAGGTGCATCCGCTGACGGCGGAGCGGCTGGGTATCGAGAACGGAGATGTGCTCCGCGTGGAGACCGGAACGGGGGGCATCGAGGCACCGGCATGGGTGTACCCTGGCATTCGCCCCGATACCATCGCCATGGCTCTGGGCCGCGGCCACGAGGCGTACGGGCGCTACGCCAGCGGCACCGGTGTGAATCCGATGCGCATCCTCTCGCCCGCGCAGGATGCGTCCGGCGGGTTCGTCTGGTCCTCCACGACCGCGCGGGTTTCGAAGACCGGCGATCACATCCCGCTCGTCACCATCGAGGGTTCCGCGCGCCAGCACGGACGCGGTGTAGCACAGGCGGTGCTCGTAACCGAGCTGCCGGCGGCGGGCGCGCGGCCGGACACCGGCGAACACGACGAGCACGGCGAGCCCGGCGTCAACCTGCCGCAGAGCGAAGAGTCGCACGCACTGCCGGGCGCACCGCCGAGCGAGTTTCTCCCGGGTCTCCGCGCGCCCGTGGCGGCCGACGCGCAGGGTGCCTTCGTCGCCGAGAACGCGAAGACGAAGGGCATGTACGCGAAGGATCACTGGAGCAACATGGCGAGCCGCCGCTGGGCGATGACGGTCGACCTCGCGCGCTGCACCGGCTGCTCCGCGTGCGTGACCGCCTGCTACGCCGAGAACAACATCCCGACCGTTGGCGCCGAGTACCAGTCGCGTAACACGCCCGGTGTGCCGACGATGCCGGGCGCGAACATCCTGCGCAGCCGCGAGATGAGCTGGATCCGCCTGGAGCGCTATTTCGAGGGGGGCGAGAATCCGGTCGACGCGGCCGACGCCGGGACGATCGGCGACTTCGAAGCGCGCTTCGTCCCGATGCTCTGCCAGCACTGCGGCAATGCGCCGTGCGAGCCGGTATGCCCCGTGTACGCGACCTATCACGCGCCCGACGGTCTCAACGTGCAGGTGTACAATCGCTGCGTAGGAACACGCTACTGCTCGAACAACTGCCCCTACAAGGTCCGCTACTTCAACTGGTTCGGCTATGGCGAAACCGATCGGCCGCAGTACGCGTGGCCGTCGCCGCTGCACTGGCAGTTGAACCCCGATGTCACGGTTCGGCAGAAGGGCGTGATGGAGAAGTGCACGTTCTGCGTGCAGCGCATTCGTGAGGCGGAGAACCGCGCAGCGCTCGAAGATCGAGAGGTGATCGCCGACGAGTTCACGACGTCCTGCGCGCAGGCCTGTCCCTCGCGGGCGATAACATTTGGCGACGCTGCCGATCCGGAGTGGTCGGTGACCCGGACGATCGCCGACCGCCGGGCGTACCATGTTTTCGAGGAGCTCAACACCTTCACGGCGGTCGTCTACCTGAAGAAGGTCAACCACCCGGCACCGGGCGCGCCAGCCGCGCCCGGGCACGCGTAGACCATGGCGACCGCGACGACCACGGAGCCGCTTCCACGCCCGGACGACAGGGCGGGGGAGGGTGGACGCCGCCGCCCGAATATCGCGTCGGCGGAGATCCAGCTTCCCGCCGTCCTCGATTACGAGCAGGTCGACCGCGAGATAACGGGCACGCTGCATCCGACCGTCGCCTGGTTCGGTGGCCTCGCCGTCGCGATCGGCTGTCTTCTCATCGGCGCCATCGCGTGGACCTACCAGATCTACATGGGACTCGGCGTCGCGGGCTACAACCCGCCCGTCATGTGGGGCGTCTACATCGTCACGTTCGTCTTCTGGGTCGGCATCGGACACGCCGGGACGCTCATCTCGGCGATCCTGTATCTCTTCCGGGCCGGCTTCCGCACGACGATCTACCGCGCTGCCGAGGCGATGACGGTCTTTGCGGTCATGACGGCCGGCCTCTTTCCGATCCTGCACCTCGGTCGCCCGTGGAAGTTCTTCTGGCTCATACCGTATCCCCACTGGCGGCTCATCTGGCCGCAGTTCAAGAGCCCGCTGGTATGGGACGTGTTCGCCATTCTCACGTACCTGACGGTGTCGAGCACGTTCCTCTACATCGGGCTCATCCCCGACATAGCGGTGCTGAGGGATCGTGAGAAGAACCCGGTCCGCCGGCGCATCTTCGCCGTCCTCTCGTTCGGATGGCGCAACACGGACCGTGAATGGCGGCACTTCGCGCGCGCCTATCTCTTCCTGGCCGCGTTCTCGACACCGCTCGTGCTCTCGGTGCATTCGGTCGTCTCGTTCGATTTTGCGATGGCGCTCGTGCCGGGGTGGCACACGACGATCTTCCCGCCCTACTTCGTGGCGGGCGCGATCTTCTCCGGGATCGGAATGGTCTTCAGCATCCTCATCCCGCTGCGCCGCTGGTTCGGTCTCAGGCACTACGTGACGCTCAACCACCTCGACGCCGCGGCCAAGCTCTGCCTCTTCACATCCATGGTCGTTGGCGCTGCGTACATCAGCGAGTTCTTCATCGCATGGTACAGCGGCCTCGAGGTGGAGCAGAACTATTTCTGGAATCGCGTCTTCGGGCAGTGGTGGTGGGCCGCGTGGATCATGCTGCTGTGCAACGTGGTGCTCCCGCTCTCACTCTTCTCGCAGAAGCTGAGACGCAACACCATCTGGCTGTTCATTCTGTCGCTGTTCATCAATCTCGGGATGTGGTTCGAGCGGTTCGTGATCGTCGTGCCGGGTCTCTCGCACGAATACAATCCGTTCCAGTGGACGACGTACGCGCCCACTTACATCGACTACTCCATCCTCATCGGAAGCTTCGGCTGGTTCTTCATGTGGTTCCTGCTGTTCGTGAAGCAGCTTCCGATCATTGCCATCTCGGAGGTCAAGGAGATCGTGCCGCCGCGGCTCAAGCACGGCCACGGCCCACCCGAGCCGCCGGACGAGTACGAACCGGAAACCCCCGGAGCGCACGACTGATGCAGGGCATGCTTGGCGTCTTTCGCGAGCTCGACTCTGCGGTCGAGGCGATTCACGACCTGAAGGGCCGGAAATTCCGCGACTTCACGATCTTCTCGCCCACGCCGCGGCATGAGCTGGAGCACGTTATCGACGCACCGCCGAGCATCGTCCGCGTCTACACGCTGATCGCCGGTCTGGCCGGTGTCACCTTCGGCTACTGGATCGCGATCTGGATATCGGATTACTGGCCGCTGGTCGTCGGCGGGAAGCCGGTGGCGTCGTGGGTTCCGTACACGATCATCGGGTTCGAAGTGATGGTGCTCGTGGGCGCGCTCGCAACCGTCGCGGGACTGTTCGTTCACGCGCGCGTTCCTCGCATAACCTCGAAGGTGGGCTACGATCCGCGCTTCAGCAGCGGCGCATTCGGAGTATACGTTGCCTGCGCGCCGGAGCGGATCGCGGAAGCCCGGGACGCGCTGCAGAGGCATGGGGCGGTGGAGGTGCGCGGTGAGCATTGAGCGCACCCTCGGGGCAGCCGTGGCGGGCTGCATGCTCCTGCTCGGTGGCTGCGCCTGGTTCACCGACTTCAAGGAACAGCCGGACATCGACCCCTGGGAGGTCGCGGTTGTGGACTCATCGGTGGTCGATCTCGACACGATGGTTCCGCGCGGGAATCCGCCGTTCTCCGTGCCGATCACCGGTGCCGCCGTACCGGGCTACGCGGTCTCGTATCGCCCGCTGCCCGGCGTGATCGACTCGATGTCATCGCTCGCGAACCCGACTCCTGTGACGGAGGCGTCGTTGCTCAACGGGCGGAAGTATTACCAGATCAACTGCGCCGTCTGCCACGGGATGGGCGGTGCCGGAGACGGCCCTGTCGCGAGCTACGGACTCGGGATCAGCCTGCTGACACCGGCCGCCCGCGGCTACACCGACGGCTATCTCTTCGGCATGATTCGCAACGGGCGCGGGCTGATGCCAACCTACAACAGGGTCGAGGAGATGGATCGCTGGGATGTCGTCAACTACATTCGGGCGTTGCAGGGGTCGACGCCCTTCACCGCGGACACGTCGCTGCTCGCGCGCCCGGGCGAGACAGGCGACAGGGTACCGGGCCATACCGAGACTGCTCCCACGCGTCCCGCGCCGTATGCGCATCCGGGACGCAGGGCAGCGATGCCGGACCTGCTCCCCGCGGCAGTGCGCGTGCCGGTCGACAGTGGACCGCGTGCCGACACGACGGCACCACAGGGTGGAGGAGACGAGACGCCGTGACGATGCACGCCACGCACGTCCCGACGCGTGCCGAGGTGCTGGCGACGATCGGCAAGCCGATGCCGCGCGTCATCTTCCTCGCGTCTGCCGTGCTCGCCGTGATCGGCGGCATCGCGTTCATCGCAGGGGTGATCCTTGGCGAACCGCGCGTGTGGGATGCCATGCTCTTCAACTGGCTTTTCTTCGCATCGCTCTCGTCTGCGGGGGTGGCGTTCGTCGCGGTGCAGCGGATCACGTCCGCGCGCTGGTCCCGCGCGGTGATCCGCTTCATGGAAGGCTACGTGGCCTTCCTGCCGGTCGCATTCCTGCTGCTCGCGTTGATGCTGCTCGTGGGGCGGGACGCGATCTTCCCGTGGACGCACATCGATCCGCCGCACCCGGAGAAGGAGCTCTACCTCGGCGCGACGTTCTTCACCATCCGCGTGCTCGTCACGTTTGCCGCGATCACCGTGCTGAGCCTCTGGTACATCCACACGTCGGTTCGCCTGGACGTGGGGGTCGTTCCGGAGGGCGGCGCGAAGTGGGCGCGGGGAATCCGGGAGCGCATGCGGCGCGGCTTCCGCGAGGAGAGGCGCGAGATATTCTCGACGCATTCGCGACAGGGCTGGCTGGCGGTCGTCCTCGTACTGGTCTTCGCCTACGGGTGGATGATCCTGTCCACCGACCTGTCGATGACGCTCGACCTCCACTTCTTCAGCACGCTGTACGGGTGGTGGTTCTTCATGGGCGCGTGGCTGGTGGCGGTGATGCTCTTCGCGCTCCTGCTCATGTGGTGGCGCAGGCACCTGGGTGCACACAATCTCGTTCTCGAAAAGCACTTCCACGACGTTGGCAAGCTCGGCTTCGCCTTCACTGCGTTCTGGGGCTATCTCACCTTCGGCCAGTACCTGATCATCTGGTACGCTAATCTCGCCGAGGAAACGCACTGGATGTATCTGAGGTTGATCGATCCCTGGAAGTGGCTAACGATGGCGGTCGTCTTCCTTGTCTTCGTGATACCGTTCTTCGGACTGCTGTCGAAGACCGCCAAGGTCTACTTCCCGACGATGGCGCTGTTCGCGGTGATGAGCATAGTCGGGATCTGGCTGCTGCGGTACATCGAGGTGTATCCGTCGCTGCACCATCAATCGGGGAGCGTCCCCTTCGGGTTGTGGGAGATCGCCGTCACGCTGCTCTACGTCGGCCTGTGGGGGATGTGCTACTGGGCGTTCATGAACGCCTTCCCGCAGATGCGTGTTACGCTGATGACATCGCCCTTCCGCGACCAGGTGCAGGTGGCATACGACCCGGAGACTATGGAGCCGCTGCCGGCGCACGAGTGATGGCGTGCGGAGCGTCGGCGCGACATCGGGTGGGCGTCCCCTTATATTTCTGTCGCCACACAGCGGGGCGGTAGCTCAGTTGGGAGAGCACCTGCTTTGCAAGCAGGGGGTCGTGGGTTCGATTCCCATCCGCTCCATCGCCGTAAGTTGAAGTCCCTCAGTCGATTACGCCGGTGGTCTCTCCGCATCACTGGCACCAGGCTGCTACGTTTTTGCTACGTTTCGGACCGGAAACCCGGCGGATTCTAGCTCGCAGCCGCCTTCACGGCCAGCTTCCCGGCCGCCGCCACGGTCGCCGCCACGGTCGCCGTCACGGTCGCCGTCACAGTCGCCGGCACAGTCGCCGGACCCTTCGCGTCCCGGAGCTTCCGCGGCTCCGTCACGACCGCGAGGATGGTTTCGTCGTCGGCATGGGTGTAGGCCGTCTGTAGACAGCGGAGATCGCGCCACCCGCCGGCCGCAGCAACGTCCTGAGCTGGCAGGTGCTTCCGCTCCGTCGCCCACGCACGCCGGTACGCGTGGAAGTCCGAGCCCTCCAGCGGCAGAAGTCCGGCCTTCTTCTCGGCACGCCCCAGGAGCGTTCGAGCGTGAAAGCGTGACCATGGCTTCGGCCGATCGGTCGCACGCGCGACCGGGGCGGGGAAAAGCGGCATGTCGCCCACGCACGGATTCAACTCGAAGATGCGGTCGATCGCGGAGCGACCCGCCGCGGACAGCGGCACCCACTGCTCGACGCCTTCCTTGTCGCACTCGCCGCGCTTGCGGAGCCGTCCGAACGGCGCCACCGCGGCAGCCTGCCGATCCGCGTCGCTCGCGCGGAGCTGGCAG
>JBOHTO010000004.1:0-1745 GCA_050733695.1 Gemmatimonadaceae bacterium
CGCCTCGATGACCCGGTCGTCCTTCTGAATCTCGGCGGGAAGGCCTTCGGCGATCTTCTCACCGTAGTCGAGGACGGTGACCCGGTCGGAGACGCCCATGACGACCTTCATGTCGTGCTCGATCAGAAGGACGGTCAGCCCCTCCTCCTCGCGGAGCTTCCCAACGAAGCCGGTGAACGCAGCGGTCTCCTGGGGGTTCATTCCGGCCGTCGGCTCGTCGAGCAGGAGCAGCTTCGGGTTCGTCGCGAGCGCCCGCGCGACCTCCAGCCGGCGTTGGTCGCCGTACGGAAGGTTGCGGGCGAGCGTGTCGTCGCGGTTCCGAAGCCCCGAGAACTGCAACAGCTCGCGCGCACGCTTCTCGGCCTCCCGCTCCTCGCGCCGCACCCGCGGCATCCCGAAGATCGAGCCGAGGATGCCGCCCTTCAACCGGTGGTGCATGCCGACGAGCACGTTTTCGAGCGAGGTCATGTGCTCGAAGAGACGGATGTTCTGGAACGTCCTGCCCACGCCGAGCTTGGTGATCAGGTGCGGCGGCTGACCGGTGATGTTGTGAGCGTCGAAATCGATCCGGCCCGCGGTCGGCTTGTAGACGCCGGTCAGCATGTTGAAGAACGTCGTCTTGCCGGCGCCGTTCGGGCCGATCAGGCTCACGATCGAGCCGCGCGGAATCGCGAAGTCGACGTCGTTCACCGCGACGAGGCCCCCGAACTCCTTGCGCACGCCCTGCGCGTCGAGGATGTAGTCCGCCATCAGGCGTGCCGCTCCCCGTAGACGGAGTCGCCCTCGTGCACGCCCTCTTCGATCTCGCGCGCGCGGCGACGTTCGGGTATCAGTCCCTGCGGCCTGAACAACATCATCAGCACGATGATCACGCCGTAGATGCCAAACTGGTACTTCGGCACCTCGAAGTCGAGCGGGGTCGAGTCGTTGAGCCAGCCGCCGATGTTGGCCAGGCCCTCCTGGTTGAGGTACGCGAGGATGGCGCCCGCGACGACGACGCCCCAGACGCTCCCCATTCCTCCCAGGATCACCATGCACAGGAGGAACACCGAGATGTTGAAGAAGAACTCGCTCGGGAACGCGCCGCTCTTGAAGCTCGCGTAGAACGCTCCCGCGATACCGCCGAAGAACGCGCCCAGCGCGTAGGCCCACGTCTTCGTGCGCATGAGCGGAACGCCCATTGCGGCGGCGGCGGTCTCGTCCTCGCGGATGGCGATCCACGCCCGACCCAGCCGCGAGTCGCGCAGGCGCACCGAGCAGAAGACGGTGATGAGGAGAAGCGCGAGCGCGCTCCAGTAGAAGAGGTTGATCTTCTCGAACGACTGCTGGAAGTTGATCGGCAGGCCGATGGCCGAGTTCAGACCCTCGCCGAATCCCGGCGAGTCGATCGGATTGATCCCGAACGTTCCGGCCGTGAGGTTGAAGCCGCCCAGGTTGTCCGCGTTGCGCACGAACTGCGGAATGATCTCGCCGAAACCGAGGGTCACGATGGCGAGGTAGTCGCCGCGGAGGCGCAGGGTCGGGAGGCCGATGAGAATGCCCGCGATGCCCGTGATCGCACCGGCGATCAGGAGCACGAGCCAAAGGTTGATGTGGATGCCGCGGGCGTCCGTCGAGATCCCCGCGGAGCCGATGTGGATCTGCACTTGCTGGAAGTGACCCGACGCGAGCCACCCGGCCGTGTAGGCGCCGACGGCGTAGAAGGCCACGTAGCCCAGGTCGAGCAGGCCTGCGTACCCGACGAC
>JBOHTO010000005.1:0-2381 GCA_050733695.1 Gemmatimonadaceae bacterium
CACCGGAATCCGTGAAGTACGACGAGGAGCAGGACGTCTACTTCGTCTCCAACATCAACGGCAATCCATCGCAGAAAGACGGCAACGGCTTCATCAGCCGCATCGAGCCGGACAGCATGCTGGTCGACACGACGTTCATCGCCGGCGGCACCGGAGGTGTCGTGCTCAACGCGCCGAAGGGACTCGCGATCACGGGCGACACGCTCTGGGTCACGGATATCGATGTCGTGCGAGGATTCAACCGTGAAACCGGCGCACCCGTCGGAGTGATCTCCTTCGAGAGCCACAACCCAAGGTTTCTCAACGACATCGCGACGGGGCCGGACGGCGCGCTGTTCGTGACGGACATGGGAGTCGTCTTCGCGGAGGACGGATCGATGACCAGTCCGGGTCCCGAACGGATCTTCAGGATCGCGCCGGATCGCCGAGTCACCATCGCGCTCGAGGCCGATTCGCTCGGCGGACCGAACGGGCTCACCTGGGATGATGACGAGGACCATTTCATCGTGGCCACCTTTGGCAGCACGTCGGTTCTCGAGTGGTCTCCAGGTGACAGCGCTGCACCCGTTGTTGTCGCCTCCGGGCCTGGCATGTTCGATGGAGTCGAGATCATCGGCGACGATCGGGTTCTCGTGTCGAGCTGGGCCGACTCGAGCATCCAGGTGCTCGTCGATGGTCAGATGACAACCTTCATTCGCGATGTGCCGACCCCGGCAGACATCGGTTACGACGATGAGCGTGACCAGGTGCTGATTCCCATCTTCACGGGCAACCGCGTGGAGATCTGGTCGGTGCCGGAGAACTAGCCCGGGGCACGCCGGAACTCGGCGATCAGCGTCGCGCCGACCTCCGCGAGCCCGTCGAGCAACGCCGCCGTGTGAGCGGCCGTGGTCCGTGGATTCATCACGGTCACCCGCAGCACTCGGCGGCCGCCCAGCAGAGTGGTCGTGATCCATCCGCCACCGGATCGGTTGTAGCGCTCGCGAAGTTCGCGGTTCAACCGGTCCAGCTCGGCGTCCGGGACCTCACGGCCACCACGACCCACGTACCGGAAGCACAGGATGTTGCATTCCGGTTCGTGCACCGCCTCAAAGAGCGTAGTGGCGCTTATCTGCGTGTATAATGCCAGCGTAGTGTCGCATAACGTGTTGTAGATCGCCGAAAAACCGTCTGAGCCGTACCGCTGCAGGCAGACCCAGAGCTTGAGCGCGTCCACCCGCCGGGAACAGAGAAAGCTCCGCACACCCTGATCGGGGGCGGACTGCCGGAGCTTGGGATCGATCGGGTCACCGTCTGCCATGGCAATGCCCCCGGATACGTCGGACGCTGCATCATCTCCAGTCGCATGAAACAGATACGGCGCGCTCTGCGAGAAGGCGCGCTCCAGGTCCCGTTCGTCCCGAACGAGCAGCATCCCCGCCGACAGTGGCATCAGCATCATCTTGTGCGGATCCCACGCGATCGAGCGCGCCCTCTCGATTCCACGCAGCCGGTGGCGATGCCCCGCGGAGAACAGGGCCGATGCGCCGTGCGCCCCATCCACATGCAGCCAGATGTCGCGCTCCTCGCAGACGCCGGCGATCGTTTCGAGGTCGTCGAAGGAACCCATCGCCGTCGAGCCGGCGGTGGCAACGACTGCCATGACGCGCGTCCCCGCCCGATGGAGCGACGCCAGCCGTTCCGCCAGCGCGCTTGTGTCCATGCGAAAATCGCGCGAGGGGATGACGACGGCGCGGTCGACGCCGAGCCCGAGCTCGCCGATCGCGCGCGCGATTGCATAGTGCGCGTGCTCGCCGCACACCACCACCGGCGGATCCGAACCGACGCCCATGCGCCATGCATCGGGGAGCACAGCCGTACGGGCCGCGAGCAGAGCCGTGAACGTCGCCTCCGTTCCGCCCGATGTCAGTGTGCCGCCGGAGCCGGGACCAAGCCCGGCGACATCGCACATCCAGCGCACGACGCGAAGCTCCAGCGGCGTTCCCGTCGGCGACATCTCCAGCACTGCCACACTCTGGTTGAGCGCGGCGATGAGCGGCTCGGTCCAGATCGCGGCAGGAAGCGGAGGGGAAACCTGATGCCCCATCGCCATCGGGTGCATCAACCGGTTCGAATCCCGTATCACGTCGCGTTCGAGCCGGGCGAGGATCTCTTCGACTGGCCGCCCTGCAACCGGGAGCGGCTCGTCGAATCGTTCGGCGAGTTCGGCGAACGTGAGCCCTGACGACACAGGACCAGCGCTCGTACGAGTCGCGGCGAGGTAGTCGGTCGCCAGCGCGAGGAACCCGCGCGCGGCGGCGGGCTCCATGTCGCGCTCGAGCTCCGCGAACACCGGATCGTTCACTATGTGTGCATGGTGGGGGGGGGGGGGGGGGGACCGA
>JBOHTO010000006.1:0-11041 GCA_050733695.1 Gemmatimonadaceae bacterium
ACATCGCGGCCATGCCGGGCTGGAAAAGCGACGTCGGGCGCCGCATCGATGAGATCATCGTGCGCACCGTCGCGGGCGTGCACAAGGCAGTCAAATGGAACTCGCCGCTGTACGGAGTCGAGGGCCAGGACTGGTTCCTCGGCATCCATTGCTTCACGAACTACATCAAAGTGGCTTTCTTCCGCGGCGCGTCGCTGCGTCCTGTCCCCCCCGGCGAGTCGAGGAGCAAGGACACGCGCTACCTTGATATCCATGAGAACGACCAGTTCGACGAAGCTCAGTTCGCCGATTGGGTGAAGCAAGCCAGCCAATTGCCCGGCGAACGAATGTGAGCGGCCAGTGATGGCAAACGCCCACGCTCATCGACGCCGTCCTGCCGCGCCAGGCGCCGAACGCGCACAAAGGTATGAAGTGGCACGGGGCCTGGTACAACCATGAAGAAAGCGACAACCACCATGACGAAGACGACGAGTGGCCCGAAGGAAGGAAAAGGAGGAGACTCTCCCTCTCAGCTCATAGATGCGAGAATCAGGGAGCTGGGTGATTGGCGGGGTGAAACGCTCTCCCGCGTCCGAACTCTCATCAAGCAGGCCGACCCCGAAGTGGTCGAGGAGTGGAAGTGGAGAGGGGTGCCGGTATGGTCGCACGCCGGAATGATCTGCACCGGTGAGACGTACAGGAATGCCGTGAAGATGACTTTCGCCAGGGGCGCTTCGCTGGAGGACCCTTCAGGCCTCTTCAACTCCAGCCTCGAAGGCAACACCAGGCGTGCCATCGATTTCCATGAGGGCGACAAGATTGATCAGGAGGCGTTGAAGGCGCTCATTCGCGCCGCCGTGGCACTGAACAAGTCAGCGGCCCGAAGCTGATCCACGGAATCAAGCATTTCCGAGGCTCAGGGCGTCGTTGCCGCCGCGGAATCGGCGCGGGCGATGAGCGTTTCCTCGAGCACCGCGAGATAGGGCCCGTAGAGCGATCCGGGATGCCATAGTATCCACCCCTCGACTCCCGCGTCGTACACACCGCGTATCTGTGCAGCCAGCTCCTCAGCGCCGTACTCGGGCTGCCCCAGCGAGAACGCCTGCAGCCACGGACGCACGTGGTGCACACCCGGAAGTCCGAGCGCCTCGTCCCTTTCGCGCGCTCTCGAGACGGAACGGACTATCACCTCGTGAGGATCGGCGTTCGGCCTGTCGAGACCGAACGCGCCCCGCGGATAGTGCGACGGATACACCATGGGGAGGAGCACGTCGGCTGGCTCGGCCAGCGCCTCCCACTGCTGCCCGATTTCGAGCGCGCCGTTCACCGTCGTCACGAGACC
Source organism: Gemmatimonadaceae bacterium (assembly GCA_050733695.1). Taxonomy (GTDB): domain Bacteria; phylum Gemmatimonadota; class Gemmatimonadetes; order Gemmatimonadales; family Gemmatimonadaceae; genus JBOHTO01. The sequence continues at coordinate 1,322 of JBOHTO010000006.1, forward strand.
AAACACATCCGCGGTGCACAGTGCGCCGGCCGCGCGAATCCGCGGGCACGCGCGGCCGAGAAAGGTCGCGAGCGCCTGTGCCTTGGAGACGTCCTCCGCGCCGGGAAAGTTCTGGGGCGGCAACGACTGGTACGGCTCGGGAAAGCGGATGTAATCGAACTGGATCTCGTCGAAGCCGAGCCTGGCGAGCTCCTCCGCGACGCGGATGTTGTATTCCTGGATCACGCGATCGTATGGATTCACCCACGTCAGCCCCTGCTTGTCGCGCCACGGGTCGCCCCCCGGCGTCAGGATGGTGCGGTCGGGGTTGAGCCGGGCAGCAACCGAATCCTTGAAGACAACCAGCCGGGCGATGGCGACGATCCCGTGCGCGTGGAGCGAATCGAGGAGTGCGGGCAGACCGGGGATTCTGCCGGCCGACCCGGCGTTGCGCGCGACGGACGAATCCTGCGATCGATAGTTGAGGCCGAACTCGTCCTTGATGTCGAGCACCAGCGCGTTGATCTCGGTGCTGTCCGCGATTGCGATCAACCCGCGCATTCGCGCCGGGCTCTGTGTGGCCCAGCGATTCACATACAGGCCGCGAACGATCGTGCCGTCCGTCACTCGTGCCGCGCGCTGCGTGCTCCCGCCCTGGGCGCCGCTGCCGCGCTCGGCCGCTCTGCCGCCCGTCGCTGCGCTGTCGGCCGCCGAGTCGCTGGCGCTGGCCGCCGCGATCGCGCCGCCGTTCTCCGCAGCCGCTCCGGCGTCACCGCTGATATTCGCAGCGGGATTGGCGGGCGCGCGCTCTTCGGCGGCCTCCGCGCCGCAGCCGGACACCATGAGAAGCGCAAGAACTGCTGCTGATCGATACTGCATTGTGCGGGTTTCCACCTGGAGAAAGGAGACGGCTGAAGACTGGCGGCGCCGCGGAGAGGCAACGGGCGTGAAATCTATCCCGTGCACGAATACTCCGGTCCGTGTGCTCCCGGGCGTGCTGTCCTCGATCCTGTCGGATGCAGGTGCGGGCCGGTTTTCCGCATGGCCAGGTACGCAACCCCCCAACATGGGTTCCCGCTTTCGCGGGCATGCTGATCCTTCGCGGCAATGACGGTGCTGGGCCGATTGTCGCTTCCGTCGCGGCACGCACCGCGCGGTGCCCCGGCATGTGAACATGGACGCCGTATACCGCGCCAGCCGGCGCGACGTATATTCCCGCCTCATGATCATCCCGGGGACTGCACGTATCCACCCGTGTCTCGCAATTCTGGTGACCGCTGCGGTTGCTTGCGACGGCTGGGGCGACGCACCGCCGCAAGCCGAGTTCCTTCTGGCCGCAGGAGACTCGACGTTCTGGGTCGAGAGTACGGACGACGGTATCCGTGTGCGCGGCTCGCCGATCTTCCTCGCGAACTACGGCGGCCGCTTCTACGAAGTCTACGTCGCCGACGACGATCGCTCCTACTACGACGCGGTGATCATCGGGCAGCGCATCTACAGGCGGGACATCGTCACGGGCGATTCACTTCTTGTCCTCGAGGATGAGGCGATCGCCGGTCTGGTGCGCTCGCATGATCGCATGCATCCGGGAGAGCGGCAGCTCTCGCCTGACGAGCCCGCGCACTCCGATCCGGAGATGTTCGCGTCCTCCGAAATCGAGTTGCTGGGCATGCACGGGCCGTTTCTGTCCTACGAGTACCGTGCGGAGGTGGAGCGCAGCGGTGAACTGTTCACCGCGAGCGCGCGCAGGGGAGTGGTTGACCTGCGAAGCGGAAGACGTGCGACGGCGGGGGAGCTGTTCGGTGACAGCACGGCGGCGTGGCTCGCCGAGCGCGGACGCGCGCTCCTCACTGCAGCACTGGATTCCGTCCTCGAATCCGGCGGCATGCTCGCCCGGGAGGTGGCGGGTGCGCTCGCCGACTTCGAGTTCCGGAGCACGAGCTTCGCCGTGGTCAACGCCGGGCACCGCCCCATGGTGGAGTTCCTGCTTCCCGGCGAGAGCGGTCGTGCCGGCGGTCACACACTCACGCTTCCCGCGATTCCGCTGCACGTTCAACCGGCGTGGTGGTCGAACGTCACGCCTTCACTTCCACGCGTGCTCGGCGACAGCGCCGCGGTGTGGCCACGTCGTGCGTACACCGTCGTCGTCCGATACTCGGCGTCGCGCGACAGCGCGCTGCTCGCCATCGCCGATTCCGCGGGCGGCGAATGGCGCGACGCCACGGTGCCAATGCCCGCCCACCGCATCTACTGGCTCGATTCACCGGCACCCGACAGCGTCACGCGTGCCGCGCTGGCGCGCGCCTTCGACGAGGCGGCGCTCTACTCGGGCGAAGCCCGCATCGCGCTGGCCGGGACTCCATGACTCATCCGAACGACAGGGCCCGCACTGTACGCGAGACGCATCATGAGACCTCCGAGATCATGATGCCGCAGCATGCCAACAACCTCGGCCACGTCTTCGGCGGAGTCGTGCTCTCCATGATGGATCGCACGGCAGCCGTGGCCGCGATCAGGCACGCGCGCAACAACTGCGTCACCGTCTCGATCGATCGCGTCGACTTCCGCGAGCCGATACACCTCGGTGATCTCCTGATCATGAAGGCGAGCGTCAACTTCGCCGGGCGTACGTCGATGGAGGTGGGCGTTCGCATCGAGGCGGAGGATCTGCGCACGGGTGCTCGCCGCCACACCAACTCCTGCTACCTCACCTTCGTGAGCGTCGATCGCAACGGTCGTCCGGTCGCGGTGCCGCCGCTCTCACCCGAGAGCGCGATCGAGAAGCGGCGCCACGCGGCGGCACAGGAGCGTCGCAGGCGGCGGCTGGAGGAGCGGAACGAGGAAGGAGAGTGAGTGGGTGGGTGGAGCGCGAAGCAGTCTTGTGAACCTCCTCCGCAAGTGCGCATGTGGGCTTCGCGATCGTGCGCTGTCCGCGAGACGTTTGCAGGTATTTGATTTCGTCGAGGCACCCGACCACGCTCATGTTCGGCAGGTAGTGAGTCACGGCAATTCGCGGCATGCAGGGCAGGTCTGTTCCTGTTCTCCCCCTCGGACTGCACGTTCGAGGAACACCATCAACCGCGGTAACGGCTCCATGCGAAACATGAGATATCCACACGCCCTTCTTTCGCGGCTGTGCGCAATGCTGGTCATTGCGACCACGCTGAGCGCCTGCGACGACGGTGTGGGGCCAGAAGTGGAAGCCGTTGCCGGATCGTACGAGGCGACGGTGTTCACCGTTACGATCGACGGAACCACGACCGATGTCCTCGCGGACGGAGGTTCACTGGAGCTCGACCTCGGCACCGATCGTACGGTCACGGGGCGGCTGTTCATTCCCGGCGGCGACGAAGGCGGCGGCGACCTCGATGCCTCCATGGCCGGAACGTGGTCGCTCGCCAGCGATGTGGTGACGTTTGACCACCCCGTGGACACGTTCGTGCGCGACATGGACTTTCGAGTGGAGCAGAACCGGCTCATCGGCGAAGAGACGTTCGGCGACGCGACGATCCGTGTGACGCTCTCTAGGAGCGGCGCTCAACCGTTCTAGCGCGGGCTGTGAACCGTGGCGGCCCCGTGGCCTCCGAGCGAGGATGCGATCGCCCCGCGCTGCACAACCACGCACACCGTCGTAGATTCCTCCCCATGGAACGACAGTTCACCGTCGACGAAGCCAACAGCATGCTCCCGCTCGTGCGCCGGATTGTGGACGACATCGTGCGCACGCACGCGAAGTGGGAAGAGGCCGTGCGCGAGTTCGAGGTTGTCGGCGCGAACAGGCGCGCCGGCGAGCCGGACGACCGCGCCGATGAGCTCGAACGGCAGATCCAGAGGCTCGCGAAGGACATCCGCGGCTTCGCGACCGAGCTCGACGAGCTCGGTGTGCAGTGCAAGGGGTACGAGCTCGGCCTCGTCGATTTCCCGGGTGAGATCGACGGTGAGCCGGCGTTTCTCTGCTGGCGGCTGGGCGAGCCCGCGGTCTCCTTCTGGCATCCTCGCGATGCCGGCTTCGCGGGGCGGCAACCGCTCGCGCCGCAGCATGCGGGCAATCCCGGACACTGACGCCCGACGCCGCGGCAGATGAGAGTTTTCGAGTCGCCTGACGGAACGCGCTGGGGCGTGGAGCTCACGCTCCCGGGTTCCAGCAATGCGCTGCTGATCTTCCACCACTCTGACGGACGGTCGGCGCGCAGGGATCGCTACGCCTGGTATCTGAGCCAGGGCCCTGGCGCGCGCAGCGTCACCTCGAAGCTCGACGGCAAGGCAGCGCTCGATGGGCTCGACGACCGCGAGCTGGCGCGTCTCTACCGGCGGTCCATGCCCGTGTCCGCGGTGCGTTCGCTCGTGGGCGCCGCGGCCGGACGCGGCGAGCCGCCACCGACGGCCTGAGACGGCGACGGCGCAGCAGGATCGACCGATCCTTGCTCCGGCTCCGCGACAAAGGGAACGTCGAACTCGAGCCCGTCGCGAACCGCGAGCGTGCGGGGGAACACCGCCTTCGCCTCGCGTTCCAGCACCCGTGTGTCGCGCGAGTAGCGAGCGGAGAAGTGTGTGAGCAGGAGCGTGCCGACTCCGGCGCGCGCCGCGACTTCAGCAGCCTCTCGAGCGGTCGAGTGTCCGGTCTCGCTCGCGCGTGCGGCTTCCTCCTCGGCGAACGTCGCCTCGTGCACCAGAACGTCCGCTCCGCGCGCGGCCTCCACGGTCGCATTGCACGGGCGCGTGTCCCCCGTGATGACGACGTGCCGCCCCGGTCGTGCCGGCCCCACCAGCACGGACGGCTCGATCACGCGGCCGTCCTCCAGCTCCACTGCCAGCCCGCGATGCAGTCGGCCCCATAGCGGCCCCTCGGGGATGCCGAGCTGTCGGGCAACGTCCGGATCGAAACGGCCGCGCCGATCCTCCTCGCTCAGCATGAAGCCGAGTGCCACCGCGCCGCCATGGTCCACATCGAAAGGTGTGATCGCATAGCCCTTTCGCGGGATCGCCGCGCCCGGCACCACTTCGGTTATCTCCACCGGAAAGCCGAGCCGTTCCACGCCGAACCCCTCGGCGCGTCGCAGCAGCCTGTTCGCGCCGTTCGGGCCCCAGAGACGCAGCAGCTCCGCGCGCCCCTGCAGCGCCATCGTCCTTATCAGCCCGATGACGCCGAGCACGTGGTCGGCATGCAGGTGTGTGAAGAAGATGTCCTGGAGGGCGAATGAGATGCCGTAGCGCATCATCTGCCGCTGCGTCCCCTCGCCGCAGTCGAACATCAGCGTCTCGCCCTCACGGACTACGGCGAGTGAGCTGACGTTGCGTTCCACGGTCGGACGCGACGCGGACGTGCCCAGGAACCGGATCGACAGCGACATGGCGAGCAATATACCGGAATTGACCGGGGCGGGCGGGCGCTGCATCGTATTCGGCGTCACACTTGCGAGGGCTCTCTTTCGGTCGAACGTCGGAAGACGGTGAACCTGTCATGGCAGGAGAGCGAGGAGTCATGGCGAAGGCGAAGACACGGACGACACGGAAGAAGGGCGGCGCGAGCGCCGAGACGGATGTGCGCAAGCCGCAGCCGCCCTTCCCCGCGCAGCACCAGCGGAAGCCAGGCCTCGAGACGAAGCTGCGCCCTCGACCGGCTTACGAAGCGCCGCGCTACGCCGGTTCCGGAAAGCTCGACGGCAAGGTCGCGCTCATCACCGGCGGCGATTCCGGGATCGGGCGAGCGGTCGCGGTTTTGTACGCCCGCGAGGGCGCGGATGTCGCGATCGCGTTCCTCGCCGAAGAGAAGGTCGATGCCGAGGAAACGCGGAAAGCAGTGGAGCGAGAAGGGCGTCGCTGCCTGCTCCTGCCAGGAGATGTGAGCGACCCCGAGTTCTGTCGCGCCGCGGTGAAGCGTACAGTCGACCAGCTCGGGCGTATGGACGTTCTTGTAAACAATGCGGCGTATCAGCAGCATCGCGAATCGCTGGATGCGATCTCCGACGAGCAGTGGGACCGCACATTCAGAACGAACATCTACGGATATTTCTACATGGCCAGGGCCGTGCTGAGGCACATGGAGCACGGGGGAGCGATAGTTAACTGCGGGTCGATCACGGGCTTGCAGGGGAGCGGGCAGCTTCTGGACTACTCGTCGACGAAGGGCGCGATACATGCCTTCACCAAGTCGCTCGCGCAGAACCTGGTCGAGCGCCGCATACGCGTGAACTGCGTCGCGCCGGGCCCCGTCTGGACCCCGCTCAACGTCGCTGACAAGCCCGCGAAGAAGGTGGCGAAGCACGGGGAATCGCAGCCATACGGGCGCCCTGCCCAACCCGAGGAGATTGCTCCGGCGTTCGTGTACTTCGCATCCGAAGTCGATTCCGGCTATGTCACAGGAGAAGTGCTCACACTGCTCGGCGGGGAGACGACCGCTGGTTGAAGAGACAGTTCCCGCCGGGTCCGGACGCGCGCGAGCGCCCGGTGACAGTCCATTGCTTCGCGACCACGCCCCCCCCTCACGCGCGGGGCAACCACGCGACCGGAGGAGCCATGCAGAGCAAGGCGAGACTTTTCGGGCATCCCATCCATCCCATGCTGATCGTGTACCCGTTGGGCCTGTTCGGCACGGCGGTGGTGTTCGACATCATCTACTTCTTCACGGGACAGGCAGGGGCGGCAGTGACGAGCTACTGGATGATCGCGGCCGGCGTGGTCGGCGGTCTCGCCGCCGCGGTTTTCGGCACCATCGACTGGATCGCGATCCCGAAGGGCACGCGCGCGAAGAAGCTCGGCGCGTGGCACGGCATCGGGAATGTGGTCGTCGTCGCGTTGTTCGCCGCGAGCTGGTTTGCCCGCGGTGACTATCACCTCGCGACGCCGGTGAGCGCGATGGTCCTGGGGATAATCGGCGTGGCCATCGCGGTGGTGACGGGGTGGATGGGCGGAGAGCTGGTGGACCGGCTCGGCGTCGGCGTTGATGAGGGCGCGCACGTGAACGCGCCGAGCTCCCTCTCGGGTCGTCCTGCCCGCGAGCAGCATACGACAGCGGGATCGACAGCGGGACCGACAGTGCGGAGCTGATCCCCCGCTGTCGCCTGACGGTGGGACTCGCCGGTCCGCGAACGCGCGGGCCTGCGAGTTGCACGGGGCGATCGGTGAGATGGCGCAGCCGGTGCGACCGTCCGGCGCGCACGTTCGCGGAGAACGTTGTTGGGAAGCTGGTGGCGCGATCGACACACCCGACGATAGATGGGGGAGGATCCAATGGAACGCGAAGGTAGAAGCAGGCGCGGCTTCGCATCGATGGACAGGGAGAAGCAGCGTGAGATAGCACGCAAGGGCGGGAAGGCAGCGCACGCGAAGGGAACGGCGCACGAGTTCAGCCCCGAGGAGGCGCGCCGCGCGGGGAGAAAGGGCGGCGAGGTCGTGAGCCGCGACCGCGACTACATGGCGGAGATCGGTCGGCGCGGTGGCGAAGCGCGAGGTGAGAACAGGCTGGGCGGCATCGAGATCATGGAGTAGACAGCGCGGGTATGATCCCGCCGGGAGGCGTTGTCATTCCAGCGAGAGCGGGAATCCATTTTCGCCTTTGTGAGCGCGCATCACCCGGGCGGCGGTCAACTCACGATCTGTTTCAGTATCGTACTGTCGATGTTGCCGCCGCTCACGACGATGACGATGGGCGCCGGCAGCTCGGCGTAGCGCTGCTCGAGCACCGCGGCGACGCCCACCGCGCCCGCACCCTCCGCGACGATCGCTTCATGGCCAACGAGCCACGCGATCGCGCGGGCGATCTCCGTCTCCTCCAGCATCACGATCCCGTCCAGGCCGCGCCGCCCGATCTCGAGCGCTTCGCCGTCGATCTGACCGGCCAGCCCATCGGCGAGCGTCGGCTCACTGTCGATTGCAACGAGCTGGCCCGCTGCGAGCGAGCGCGCCATCGCGGCGGTCTTCACGCTCTGGGCGCCGAGTATGCGCACGTGAGGAGCCTCAGCCCGGAGCAACCCGGCGCATCCGCCGAGCAGCCCCGCGCCACCGACCGGCAGCACCACCGACGCGACCGAGGGCAGGTCCTCGACGATCTCGAGTGCGACGGTGCCCTGTCCCGCGAGCAGCGTGTCACCCAGGCACGGATTGATGAACGACAGCTTCTGCTCGGCGGCGTGACGCTTCGCTGCCGTCATCGCGGCGTCGTAGTCCGGTTGCCCGTCGTCCACCTCTGCGCCGTAGCCGGCGATCCCGCGCTTCTTGATCTCGGGCGCGGCGCGGGGGACGAATATCCGCGCCGGAATGCCGAAGTGGTGGGCGGCGACCGCGACGCCGAGGCCATGATTCCCGGCCGACGACGCGACGACTCCGCGGGCGCGAACATCGGCGGGCAGCGAGGCGATTGCATTGAAGGCGCCTCTGATCTTGAAGGAGCCGGTGTCCTGCTCGGTCTCGAGCTTGAGATGCACGTCGCCGCGCACGATCTCGCTGAGACTTCGGGAGTGGCGGAGGGGCGTACGTCGGGCGACGCCCTCGATGCGGCTGGCGGCGGCGCGGATCTCGGCTGGCGTCGGGAGGGGAGGCATCGGGACAAGTATAAGCCGAATGAGCGCGACCGCTCGGTCCGCGGGCGGGGGGCGGGGGCGGGGGGCGGGGGGTGGGACGTTGCGCCGCCGGGGTGGTTACGCGGTGCGGCGCACGGTCGTCCCATGCACGGTGGAACCAGCGCGCGTCTCCGATGATAAGTGAATGCGGATTCGGACGTTGGGCGATGGCACTTGACTCCACGCGTGAAGGCGTTAGCTTACGTTTCGTGAGCGCGCGGCCCCACGTGGAGCGGGGCCGCTTCGCTATCGACCCGTGTGCGACGGGTGAGTGATCTCCCATCGCACGTGTGTCGTGCGGGGCTGTAGCTCAGCTGGGAGAGCGCTGCAATCGCACTGCAGAGGTCAGGGGTTCGATCCCCCTCAGCTCCATGAATTGATACGGAATCACTCTCGCGTGGCATGTAGTTCGAGACAGGGAAGTTGCCCGCCGCCGATCGGTAGGACGTAGAGTTCCAATGACGGCGCGCGTGGCAAATCTTCCCCCTCGCGCTTCAAACTCGCGGGTTCAGCGCCACGGACTATTGTTCGTGGCGTTTTTCTTGTGGGCCAGCATGGATGGTGGCCCGAGGTGGGAGACGTCCCGGTGACGGGCCGGTACCCATCCTGAGGGCCTTACCTTCGAGCGGTCGCCAGCGTCTTCACGTGGGGCGGCATGCACTTGCTCAAGGGCGACTCTGCCGGGAGCACCGACTTCGAGGTGCTGAAATGCCTGGTGATCCTGCCGAATCCACCGTGCGACACTCACGATACGAAGCGGATGTACCATGAAAAATGGGCTCTCAATACGGGATTATCATGGTACATTGGCCTTCGTGATGATCACCCGAACGGCGATTCTCGACCGCGTCAACCCCGCCCTTCCTGCCCGCGGGCCGGCACTCGGCACGCGACGCCCGCCATCACAATCGGTCCCACGCGATTGAAGCAGCTATCGCCCGAGCAGAGGAGAATGCCACAATTCTGACCGAACACCGCCCTGCGCTCGTGCGCCCGCAGTCCACGCGCACCCGCCTCTCTCTCGCGTTTGCCCTGCTCACGACTCTGGCCACGATGGGTTGTGCCGGTGCACGAGCGACGCCAGCGGATGATCGGTCGGACCCGGGCGACGGCTCAGCGACCAGCATCGATCATCCCGCGTCCGATGTCACGGCCTTCGTCGGCGTGAGCGTGATCCCGATGG
>JBOHTO010000007.1:0-5853 GCA_050733695.1 Gemmatimonadaceae bacterium
TATCCGCATCACAACGTCTACTGGATCACGTCGGACTCCTGGGACCTTCGCGCGCTGAAGGCTCTACTTCGTAGCACCATCTCTGTCCGCCAGGTAGGTGCTTACTCCGTCCAGATGCGGGGGGGTAGCGTTCGCTGGCAAGCACAAACGCTTCGGAGAGTGCGCGTCCCGCTGCTTCGCAGCCTCACCGATGCGATTCTTGTACGACTGATTGGCGTGGCGGACAGCACGCGCCAGGCGGAGATCGATGAAGTCGCAGAGGAGGCGTACGGAACCTTCCTGACAAGCTGAACGACTCTGGGCTGAAGCGCCTGGCGCAGCGAAAGTCAAAGCACCACACACGAGCATGCTTTGCGCTCACCCCTCTGCAGCGCCCGGAAACCGACCCGCCTCCAGGCCCGCAACCAGGTCGAGCAATCCAACGGCCTCCCAGGACTGATTCCGGCGCGATTGCGACAGGGGCATCAGCACGCCGGCATCCTGCAGCTCCGACAGTGCCTGGTAGATCGCTGCCTTCGCTCGCCGCGTAACGGCGGCTGCAACCGGCGCGGTGATCATCGGGTGACCCGGCAGGACCTCGATCAGCGCCCACGCGGCGGCATCGGCGCGCGGTGCGGCACCGGCCGCGAGCTGCGCGCGCCATCGCTCCGTCAACTGCTGCGCCGCTTTCACATAGGCTTGCGCCAGGTGCGCCGCCCGAGCCGCCGATTCGGCAAACTGACGAATCCACTCCACAACTCGATCGCCCCGGAATCCCATCAGGCCGCCGATATAGCGATCGCGCGCGGCGGCGAGCACGACGCTGATCGGGGGCACGTATGCAGGAGCGATTCCGCGGCGGCGCAACACGACGTGGATCAGCGCGCGTCCGGTCCGCCCATTGCCATCGTCAAACGGGTGGATGGTCTCGAATTGTGCGTGAACGAGCGCTGCTTGAACAACCGGCGGGAGCTGATCGTCATTCACGGCATCGCACAGATCGGAAAGCAACGCGTGTACCATTTCGGGAGGCGGCGGGACGAAATCAGCACTGCATGGGTTGTAGTCGTTGCCCCCGATCCAGTTCTGTTCGATCCGCATCCGACCGGCGATACCGGGATTTGCGGATTTCTCTGTCAGGCGACGGTGGATGGCGACGATATCGTCGAGGCTGAAGTCCTTCACGATTGCCGCTTGCTGAACCGCCACCGTCATCGCATCGATGTTGGAGAGTATCTCCATCGCTGTCTGACTTGTCTTGCCGCCAGTTTCGGCGCGGGCTTCCGCGTGCGCCAACTCGCGTGCTCCAAGCTGCATACCCTCAACCCGGGACGAGGCGATCGATTCGGTGCGCAGCAGCAGGCGAGAGAGGGGGGCAAGGGCCGGGTGATCTCCGCTGTTCAACGCCTGGATGGAGCTCTCGGCATCGGACACGGCGCCCGCGACTGCGGCGTCGAGACTGAGCGGCAGGTTCAAGAGAAGGTCGGGGACGAAGGCGCGATAGCGACAGGCGCGACGGTACCGGGGCGGCGCATGAATCGTTGGCGCGTGCTGCCACGTCAGTTCGATGTACCGGCCTGGCATCCTGTCCCCGGTGGCAGAGATGGTTCAGATTGTCGCGTATTCTGAACTACGATACGACCTCCAGTTCAGGAACACAACCGCCCGCCACGTACGCCGGGTGTGGACGACGACCATCCAGCATCACTTCTCGCCCTGGGGACGAAGCAAGCGTGGGCCCGAGCGGCCGTTTGTTCGCCCTCTGCCCCCTACGCGACCTCCCCATACCGGAAGCACGCAACAACGTGATCGTTCACCATCCCCACCGCCTGCATGAACGCATAGCAGATGGTGGACCCCACGAAGTTGAAGCCGCGTGCCTTGAGATACCGGCTCAACGCGTCTGACTCAACGGTCCGCGCCGGCACGTCGCTCATCGAGCGCCGCCGATTCACCTTCGGCGCCCCGTCGACAAACCCCCACGCGCAGGCATCAAAGGATCCGAACTCCCGCTGCACCGCGAGGAACGCCCGCGCGTTTCGAATCGTGCTCTCCACCTTGAGCCGGTTGCGAACTATCCCGGTGTTCGTGAGCAGGCGCTCCACCCGCGCGGGGGTGAACCTCGCAACCTTCGCGGGGTCGAAGCCAGAGAATGCTTCACGGTAGCTCGCCCGTTTCCTGAGGATCGTCTCCCAACTGAGTCCCGCCTGCGCGCCCTCGAGAACGAGGAACTCGAACAGCACACGATCGTCGTGCACAGGCACGCCCCACTCGCGGTCGTGGTACGCGATTCCGAGGGGCGTCGTGGCCCAGGTGCAGCGCACGCGCTCCGCCGGCAGTCCATCGCGCGTCACATGTCGACGACGGCCCTGAATCCGCCGTACGCCATGCGCTTGATGTCGAAAGGCATGTCCATCTCCATCTTCGCCAGTCGCGGATCCTTCATCACTTTCGCGTTGACACGGTCGCGGTGCGAGCGCGACCTGTAGACGATGAAGGAAAAGAACACCGTCTCACCCGGCTTGACCTTCGCGAGCCGCGTGAACGGCACGCCCATCTTCACCTTGAGATCATCGCCGGCGCACTCGCAGAACTCGAGCGCGCCATGCTCACGCCAGACTTTCCCCGCCTTCCGAGCCATCCGGCGATAGGCAGCCACGTTCTTCTTCGGAATCGGCAGGACGAAACCATCGACGTAGCGGGCCATGTGAACCTCCTGGGATCACTTTGCGGGTGGTGTTTCATGCAAGGGCTTTGAGATCGCCGGGATCCTTCGTGACAGATGGGCGAGCGCCAGCCCCTTCGCCGCGATCGCGCGGACCGCATCGGACGCGAATAATACCTTCATCAGGCATCCCTGGGCCATGTGAGCTGCGTCACGGATAATGTTGACATTGCGTCACTCCAAACATATGATATGCCCCCGGTACGGTCGGAATCCGATACCCTGCCCGGCTTCGCGACTCGGCGGCTGATCCAGGCGGGGGCCACATCAGGGTTACTGCGGAGACGCCAGAAATGAAACGAACGAGTCGTGGTCCCATTCGCGCCACGTGCGCGACGATGCTCCTCGCCCTAGTCATCGCGGCGTGTTCTGAAGCACCAGTACCCTCGGCTCCCGAAGCGATGGGACCAACCGCGCAGGATTTCCTGTCGGTCGGCACGCCGTTCAGCATGAGCGCACGGCACGTATTCATCACCAACAGCGGGTCCGCGGCGCCGTCCGACTTCGACGAGAAGGTCAAGGAGAAAGGCGGGCGCGTGCTGTCGTCGCACGACGCGATCGGCGTCGTCGTGACCACCGGGCTGTCCGACGACGAAGCGGCGGACATCGCGAAGGGAGTGGGGCAGGTCGAACGCGATCTCGAGGTACAATGGATACCGGATGAGAGCGCCCTCCAGGTCATGGTCGCCGAGTCCGATGCGGTGGAAGCCGAGACGCACAAGCCGCCCGCATCGGCGGCTTTCTTCCCCTTCCAGTGGAACATGCGCATCATCGACGCCGATGATGCATGGCTAACGAAGACGGGCGTTCCGTCAGTTCGCGTCGCCATTCTCGACACCGGACTCGACCCTGATCACATCGACCAGATGGGGCTCATCGATGTCGCGAGCAGCAGGGCCTTCATACCATCGCTCTCCGGCCCGCCCACGTGGGCCGACGACAACTTCCACGGCACGCACGTCGGGAGCATTGTCGTCTCCAACAGCATCGGCACGTCCGGAGTCGCGCCGCATGTCTCACTCATTGCGGTGAAGGTCCTCGGTGCCAACGGACGCGGGCCCTTCTCGGCGATCATCGCCGGCATCATCCACGCGGCCGACGTGGGCGCCGATGTCATCAACATGAGCCTGGGCGCCACCTTCCCGAAGCGGCACGGCGGCGGCCCGCTCGTTGCCGCGCTGAACAGGGCGGTGAACTACGCCCACAGGAAGGATGTCCTCGTAGTGACCTCTGCGGGGAACGACGCCGAGGATCTGCAGCACAATGGGGACCGCATCGCGATCCCGTGCGAGTCCGGCTCCACGAATCTCTGCATCTCGGCGACCGGCCCCACCGACGACCTCTCGTCCTATTCGAACTACGGAACGGATGCCATCGCGGTCGCGTCGCCCGGTGGTGATTTCGGACCGTTCGCCACACACTGGGTGCTGGGTCCCTGCAGCAGCCGCAGCGTGAACCCCGGGCTCGCGGCGTGCAAGAGCCGCACACGCTACCTGTTCGTTATCGGAACGAGCCAGGCGGCACCCCACGTCTCCGGACTCGCGGCGCTCATCGACTCGCAGCACGGTGGCGCCCTCAATCCCTCACAACTGCGCCAGGCGATCGAGCATAACGCCGAGGACCTCGGCAAACCCGGCGCCGATCCGGAGTACGGAAAGGGACGCATCAACGTGTGTGACGCCGTCGACTGCTGACAGCGGCGCTGCGACCGGTTGCCGTGATGTGAGGCGACACGGTCGCAGCTCGAGTTGACGGTGTGCGTGCGCCGGAGCGCGGGTCAATGCGTTCCGGCGCATCGCGCATCTACAGCCGTCTTCCGGGCGCCTCCCGCACGATCAGCCGCACGCCACGCTGGTACGTGAAGTATGCGTATGCCCACTGCACCAGCACGCTGACCCTGTTGCGAAATCCGGCCAGATACAGGATGTGCAGCAGGAGCCAGAACCACCACGCCAGACTGCCGCCAACGTGCATCGGGCCGATGTCCGCGATCGCGCGATAGCGGCCGATCGTCGCGAGGTTACCCCTGTCGCGGTAGCGAAACGGAACATGCGCTTCGCCGCGAAGCGTACGCAGTATGTTGTGCCCCGCCGAGCGGCCCCCCTGTATCCCGCCCTGTGCCACGCCGGGCACGAGCGCGCCGTCCTGCTCCACGGCGGCGAGATCTCCAACCACGAACACCTCTGGCCGCCCCGGAATCGAGAGGTCCGGCAGCACCCTCACGCGGCCGGCCCTATCGAGCGGTACACTCAGCGAGCGCGCGACCGGCGACGCCTCGTTCCCCGCGGCCCAGAAGACTGTCCTCGCAGCGATGCGCTCCTCGCCGAGCGATACGCCGCTTGCGTCGACGCCGGTGACCATCGTCCCCGTTCTGACTTCGACGCCAAGATCGGCGAGATCGCGCTGTGCCCTCTCGGACAGCGTATCCGGGAAGGTCGGCAGCAGTCGCGGCCCGGCTTCGACCAGCACGATGCGCGTTCTCCGCGTGTCGATGCGACGAAAGTCGCCGCACAGTGCACCGCGCGCGATGGACGGGATGATGCCGGCGAGCTCGACGCCGGTCGGTCCGCCGCCCACGACCACGATGGTCTGCAGCGCTTCGCGTTCCACCGGGTCGTCACTGCGTTCGGCGCGCTCGAATGAGAGCAGAAAGCGGCGTCGTATCTCGAGCGCATCCGCGACGTTCTTGAGGCCGGGAGCGATCGGCTCCCACTCGGCGTGGCCGAAGTACGAATGCCGCGTGCCGAGGGCGACGACGAGAAAATCGTAGGGGATCCCGTTCGCGTTGTCGTCGACGTGCACGACGCGCCGATCGACGTCGACCTCACGCACCTCCGCCATGAGAACCGTCGTGTTGCGTTGCTTTCGCAGCAGCCACCTGATGGGAGCCGTGATATCGCTCGGCGCGAGCGTCGCCAGTGCGACCTGATACAGCAGTGGCTGAAAGAGGTGATGGTTCTCGCGGTCGACGAGCGTGATGTCGACGGGCGCCTTCCGCAGCGCGCGGGCCGCGGCGAGACCGCCGAAGCCGCCGCCAAGTATGACCACGCGTGGGCGCGGGGTGGCGCGTGCTGTCATTTCGGGGGGCGGTGGGGTCAGGTCTTGTTTTGCAACATCCCTATGCTGCACCATACGGTGCAGCATAGGGA
>JBOHTO010000008.1:0-23113 GCA_050733695.1 Gemmatimonadaceae bacterium
CTCCGAAGGAGTGGAGCCCAGCAATGGACTGAGGCGCTACAGCACCAGGGTGAATCTGGGTCTCAACCCGTCCGAGCAGATTGGCGTGAACGCGAACCTCGGCTACGTGAGCGGCAAGACGGATCTCGGCTGTGAAGCAGGTTGTGGCGGGCGCGTCTGGGGAACCGTTCTCGCAAATCCGAACAACCTCACGGGCGTCAACGCATCGCGGCGCGGGTTCCACAGTGGTACGCCCGAGGAGTACGATCTGCTCCAGAATTTCTCGCAGGACATTGATCGTTTCACCGGCAGCGTACAGCTCTCCCACAACCCCTTCTCGTGGCTGCGCCATCAGGTGACCGTCGGCTCCGATCGCACCCGCGAAACCAACGTGGCCTTCACGCCGCGCGTGGACTCACTCATTGGAAGCTCGGTCTGGGGAAACGGGCCGCTCGGCGGGATCTCGCAGACGGAGCGTCAGATCAACCTCAGCACGCTGGACTATTCCGCGACGGCGACCGCCGACCTTACGGGCGCCATTCAGTCGGCCACATCGGCCGGCGGACAATACTATCGAACGTCCACCGAGTTTGTCTTCGCCGAGGGCGATGTGTTCCCGGCGCCAGGCCTGACGTCGGTGGATGCCACGACCCAGGACAAGGATACCGGCCACGATTTCTTCGAGGAGAAATCGCTCGGCTTCTTCGTGCAGGAGCAACTGTCGTGGCGCAACCGCTTCTTTCTGACGGGTGGCGTGCGCTCCGATGATCACAGTGCCTTCGGTGCAAACTTCGACCGCGTCTACTATCCGAAGCTCAGCGCGAGCTGGATCGTGAGCGAGGAACCGTTCTGGACGGTGCCGTTCGTGAACACGCTGAAGCTCCGTGGCGCCTTCGGCGAGACGGGACAGCAGCCGCCCAATTTCGCAGCGATAGCAACCTATGAACCGGTCACCGGACCGAACGACGTGGCGGCGATCACGCCACAGTTCATCGGGAACCCCGATCTTGGTCCGGAGCGGGGACGCGAGATCGAGGTCGGATTTGACGCAGGTCTCCTGGACGATCGGCTCAGCCTGGAGTTCACCTATTACAACCAGGAGACGGAGGATGCGATACTCGATCGCGAGATAGCTCCGTCACTCGGCATTCCCGGCAGACAGTTCTTCAACGCCGGAGCGATCCGGAACACGGGCATCGAGCTGCTCACGACGGCCCGGCCGTACGAAAGGTGAGGTCGTTTCTGTCGAGCTGTCGCTCACCGTCGCGACCAACGACAACGAGGTGCTGAGTCTGGGTGACCTGGACGTGCCGTTCGTTTCACCAGGTACGTATCTGCGCCATCAGGTGGGATTCCCGGTCGGATCATGGTTCGAGCAGAGAATAGTGAGTGCGGATTTCGACGCAGCCAGCGGCAAGGCAATCAACATCATGTGTGCCGATGGTCAGGGCGGGTCCACACTGTGTGCCGGAACGGACGGCAGATTCGGGACGTCCGATGACGCACCAGAGGTCTACCTCGGCCGGCCCACACCAGACCTCGAGGGCGCGTTCACGACAACGCTGACGCTCTGGAACCAGCTCCGTCTCTACGCGCTCGTGGATTACAAGCGCGGCATGCGCAAGGTCGACGGTAACACCAGAGTGCGATGCTATTTCTTCGGAGGCAGATGCAGGGAGAATTTCTTCCCTGAGGAGTTCGCACCCGAGCGCATCGCGGCGATCCAGTCCAGCAATAACCTCGTGGACATCCTGATAGCCGATGCCAGTTTCACAAAGCTGCGGGAGCTGTCACTCTCCTACACCATTCCGGAAAACTGGGCGGGGATGCTGCGCGCCACACGAGCGACGGTATCCGTAGCCGGCCGCAATCTCTTCACATGGACCGATTATCCTGGCCTCGAGCCGGAAGCGATGTTCCTCGGCGGCAGCCGCGGTGGCAATCATACCGTATGGGAACAGACGACGATGCCGCAGCTCTCCCAGTGGGTGGTTACGGTCAACCTCGGCTTCTAGAGTGTCCTGATCGGGCATTCCAGGAACAGACATCCAAAACACCAATTCCAAAAGGTGATCTCATAATGGCGATCATGATGAATCGCACCGCGCCGCCAGGTCGGCGCACTCTTCTGCTCGGCCTCGCCCTGGCCCCGCTCGTCATCGCGACTGGCGCGTGCGGTGATGACCTGCTCTCGGTGGAAACACCGAGCCGAATCCCTGCGGCCGGAATCGAGCAGCCCGCCAACGCCGAGCTGCTCGTGAACAGCGCGATCGGCGACTTCGAGTGCGCGGCCGGTTCGTACGCCGCGCTGGGTGGGCTTATAGGCGACGAACTGATCGACGCGACACAGACCGCTGACCGCTATCCGTATGATCGTCGCGATATTCAATCCTTTGATCGTCGATACGCGACGTTCGGGTGCGCGGGAGCGCTGGGCGTCTACACACCCCTGCAGGTCGCGCGAGCGTCTGCGGAACGCGTACTGCGACTGCTCCAGGGTTGGACCGATGAAGAGGTGCCAGGTGACCGGACGGAGATGATTGCGCTTACATCGGTGTATGCGGGCTATTCCTACGTGCTCCTGGGCGAAGGATTCTGCTCCATGGCGATCTCGAGTATCGGCGCCGGCGGCGAGCAGCTTTTCGGCGGCGAGATACTCCCCGACAGTGTCCTGGAGCTCGCGGTCGATCATTTCACGAACGCACTCGCGGCAACCGCCATCGAGGACACAAGAAACATGGCGCTTGTGGGCCGCGCACGCGCCCTTCTGAACCTCGGCCGCCTGCAGGAGGCGAAGGCAGATGCCGAACTGGTCCCGGCCGATTTCGAGGCCGTGATAAGCGCGTCGTCCGCATCATCCCGGCGCGAGAACAAGGTCTGGCAACAGACGAGCGCATTGAGCAGCGCGGCGGCGGTGGGGGCGTATTATATCAACATCGACGATCCCCGCATTCCGACCGACACCGCGCTCACATCAACCGGTGCTCCGCGAACCAGCGTAACAGGAGTCCTGATCGTGTACCAGACCAAATTCGATGAGGCCGGCAGTCCGATCCCCCTGGCATCGGGCGACGAGGCCAGGCTGATCGTTGCGGAGGCGGAAATCGCTGCCGGTAACTTCGGCGCGGCGAGAACGATCATCGATGCCTTCCGAACAGCCGCAGGGCAGTCGGCCTTCGCGGGAGGCGATGCGGAGCTGATGGCCGAACTGATCGAGCAGCGTCGGCGCGAGCTGTTTCTCGAGGGCCAGCACCTCGGCGACTACATTCGCTACAACCTGCCGCTGACCCCACCCGCGGGCGCGGCATATCATGGCAGCGGAGTGTACGGCGATCAGCGCTGCCTGCCGTTGCCCGATGTCGAGAAGCTCAACAACCCGGCGATCACCTGATCGCGCGGAATCGGGAGGGGTCGCCCGTCGGGAGGGACTGACCCCGGCTCGGGACGCCGGAGGCCACAGCGCGGGAGTCGTGCGCACCGGACCGCATCCCGCGGCCGCCAGGACCGAGGCGACTATAAACGGCACGATCGTACGGGCGAATTGCGCGCGTGCGAGTGGCCAGCAAGAGGCCGGGCTGCTATTCATTTCGTGAAACGTGAATGGGATTGCCCGGGAACGTGTCGTGCGGGCCGGGCAAAGCTGCACCCGCACCGCGCACGGTGCCAGCGAAAGACCGCGGCGCACTTCCAATGCCGGCCGCCAGTGCATACCGTAGTCGTATGCTGAACAGAATCACGGCGTTCTTCGCGAACCGCATGGAGCCGGGCGAGGACGACAGCCAGACCAGTGACGAGCGCGTCCGCGTGGCGGCCTGCGCACTGCTTCTCGAACTCGCGCGTGCGGACGAGGAGTTCAGCCCCGCCGAGCGCGCCCACATCGAGGGGGCCCTCGAACGGCAGTTCGCGCTCGACCCGGCGACCGTGCGCGAACTCGTCGCCTTCGCGGGCGAGCGGCGCGAGGACGCGGTCGATCTCTTCCAGTTCACCCGCCTGATCGACAAGCACTACGACATCGGCCAGAAGATGGTCCTCATGGAGCTGATGTGGGGCGTTGTGCTCGCCGACGGGCAGATCGCCGAGCATGAGAGCTATCTCATGCGCAAGATCTCCAACCTGCTCAACCTGGCACCCGGATATCTGGCGGAGGCGCGCCGCTCTGCGGCGTCACGCGGTGCCGACTAGCCGCGCTGCGGCGCTCGGCTGCATCGCGCTCGCAGCCTGCGCTGGCTGCGCTCCAGGGAGCGGCGCCGGGTCCAGCACCGACGTACTGCCCGCAGGCGCCGAGGCGCGCTCGCTTCTGGGAAACGCGCTCGTTTCGCCCGAGCTGCCGCCCGAAACGCGGCAGCGATACGAGGAGCAACTCCGGGAAGCGCGAGCGCGGTATGACAACGATTCGACGAACGCCGACGCCATCATCTGGCTCGGCCGACGCACGGCGTACCTCGGTCGCTATCGTGAAGCGGTGGACGTGTTCACACGCGGTATCGCGCTCCACCCGCGCGACGCTCGCTTCCTGCGACACCGCGGACATCGCTATATCACCCTCCGCCGGATCCGCGAAGCTGCACAGGACCTTCGAGCGGCGGCGGCCCTCGTCGCCGACACGCCCGACCAGGTCGAGCCGGACGGTCTTCCCAACGCACGCAACATCCCGACGAGCACGCTCCAGTCGAACATCTGGTACCACCTTGGGCTGGCTCACTACCTGGAAGGCGACTTCGCGACAGCGCTCCATGCATACCGCGAGGGAATGCTGGTCTCGGCGAACCGGGACATGCGCGTCGCGATGACGCACTGGTTGTACATGACGCTTCGCAGACTTGGCCGCCGTACGGAGGCAGCCGCGCTGCTCGAGAGCATCACGGACACGATGGACATCATCGAGAATGACGGCTATCACCGGCTGCTGCTCATGTACAAGGGGCGGTTGAGCGCCGATTCGCTCCTTGCCGCTGCACGCTCCAGAGGGGCCGTCGACGCGGCAACCGTCGGCTACGGCGTCGGGAACTGGTACTTCTACGGCAGCCGCAGGGCGCTCGCGGACTCGATCTTTCGGCAGATCGTGCACGGCGGACAGTGGAGCGCGTTCGGACACATCGCCGCGGAGGCGGAACTCGCACGCCTGCGCGGCAGGGGTGACCGCGCGCTGTCAGAGCCTCCACGACGGGGCTCGCAGTGACCCAGCGCCCTCCCGAAAATCGAACGCCGAAGGACGCCCTACCGGTCGCACCCTCCATGGCCCCGGCGCTCCAGTCTGTACAGGGGCCCCGCGAGCACGCACTGGTGGACCAGAGAGTGGTGATGGTCTCGGGCGTGGCGATTCTTATCGCTGTCGCCGCAGCGCTCGTGGCGGAGGGACTCACGCATCTCATCGGGTTCATAACCAACATCTCGTACTACGGGCGGCTGTCGTTCGAGATAGTTGCCCCGACGCTTGAATACTTCGGGGCGTGGACAATCCTCATCCCCATCGCTGGGGCGCTCATCGTCGGTGTCATGGCGCGCTACGGCTCGACCGCCATCCGGGGCCACGGCATTCCGGAGGTGATGGACAACGTCCTGCACGCGCGGAGCCGGATCGCTCCAAGGCTGATGTTCCTCAAGCCGCTCTCCTCCGCGGTTGCGATCGGCACGGGCGGTCCCTTCGGCGCGGAGGGCCCGATCATCGCGACCGGCGGCGCGATGGGATCGCTCGGTGGACAGCTCCTGCGGGTCACGGCGGACGAGCGCAAGACGCTCCTCGCCGCGGGTGCGGCCGCGGGGATGTCCGCGACGTTCGGGAGCCCCGTGTCGGCCGTGCTACTCGCGATAGAGCTGCTGCTGTTCGAGTTCCGACCGCGGTCGGCGGTGCCCGTGGCGCTCGCAGCCGCGACCGCGGCCGGAGTGCGCGCTCTCCTCGTCGGCTCCGAGCCCGTGTTCGCCATGGCGAACATCGCCACGCCGGGGCCGGCCGCGCTCGCATCGTACACGGTCCTCGGCCTTCTCATCGGCGTCGCGGCCGTCGGAGTGACGCGGGCCGTGTACCTCGTGGAAGACGGCTTCGAGCGCGTTCCCTTCCACTGGATGTGGTGGCCCGCCATAGGCGCCGTGGTCGTTGGCGCGGTCGGATACATCGAGCCACGAACGCTCGGCGTCGGCTACTACAACATCGAGAACATCCTCACGGGCTCAATGCTCTGGCCCGGCATCCTGACGCTCGTGATCCTCAAGTTCGTGTCATGGGCGGTGTATCTGGGGAGCGGCACTTCGGGCGGTACGCTCGCCCCACTGTTCACCATTGGCGGAGGGCTTGGGGCCGTGCTCGGCGTCGGCGCCGCAGCATGGCTTCCCGGCCTGGGAGTCGATCCGCATGTGGCCGCGCTGGTCGGGATGGCGGCGATCTTCGCCGGCGCGTCGCATACCCTGCTCACATCGGTCGTCTTCGCATTCGAGACCACACGACAACCGATCGGGCTGCTCCCGCTGCTCGCCGGGTGCAGTGCGGCGTATCTCGTCTCCCTGCTCATGATGCGGAACTCGATCATGACGGAGAAGCTGGCGCGGCGTGGCGCGAGCGTACTGACGGAGTATGCCGTGGACCATCTCACGCGGGTGCTCGTGCGGGACGCTGCATCGCGCGAAGTCGTGTCGCTCAACGCCGAGGACGCCGTGACCGAGGTTCGCGAGCGGCTCGCGACGGTGGCCGGCCATCACACGCATCAGGGATTCCCCGTGCTGGAGGAGAGTGGCGACCTGATTGGAGTCGTGACGAGGCGCGATCTCATGGCGGCGGCGACCGCCCGCACGGTGCGCGAGGCGATCAAGCGTCCGCCTGCGGTTGCGTTCGAGGACAGCACGCTGCGCGAAGCGGCGGACCACATGGTGCGCGAGGGCGTCGGCCGGCTACCTGTCGTCACGCGCGAGACGCCCAATCGGGTGACGGGGATCATCTCGCGCAGCGACCTGCTCGCGGCGCACCAGCAGCGGCTGCGCGCGGCTCACCGCGTGGAGCACAGCATCGCCCCGCTGCTGCGGCGCCGCGCGCGGCGCTGACGGCCCGGGCCGGCACGCGGCTCACCGTGCCAGGTCAGCGGCCGGCCTCCACCGACGAGCTCGACAGGGCGCGCTCGATCGTTCTCCGGCACGGGTGGAATGCCACGGCGTACCAGATATTGAATCCGGGGATCATGCTCTGGTTCTCCGATGCGGGGGACGGAGTGGTGGGCCACGTCACGCGGCACCGGGTGCGCGTCGTCGTGGGCGCGCCGGTGTGCGCGCACGCACGACTCGCCGATTGCGCCGCCGAGTTCGAGCGGGACGCCGCGCGCCGCGGAGAACGCGTCTGCTACTTCGGCGCGGGCGAGCGACTCGAATCGATTTACGCTCGTTCGGCCGAACATTCGATGATGCGGCTCGGCGGTCAGCCTGCGTGGGACCCGTCGCACTGGCCGGAGATCCTTCGCTCGCATGCGTCGCTCCGGGCGCAGCTCAATCGGGCACGCAACAAGGGCGTCGCCGTCGCCGAGTGGGACAGCGCGCGCGCGCAGGAGCATCCCGAGCTCTCTCGGTGCCTCACCGAGTGGCTCGCGGCGCGGCGCCTCCCTCCCATGCACTTCATGGTTGAGCCATGGACACTGTCGCGACTTGCGGATCGCCGCGTCTTCGTGGCCGAGCGTGCGGGAGGGGTTGTCGCGTTCCTGCTGGCATCACCCGTTCCGGAGCGCGCGGGCTGGCTCGTGGAGCAGATCATCCGCGGGCGCAATGCATCGAATGGAACGGCGGAGCTGATGATCGATACCGCGATGCGTGCGTTCGCGGACGAAGGTGCGCGTTACATCACGCTCGGGCTCGCGCCGCTGTCGCGCCGCTCCGGAGCGCCGGCGGGCGACAGCTCCGCCTGGCTGCGGTTGCTGCTGCTCTGGATACGCGCGCACGGTCGCAGGTTCTACAACTTCGACGGGCTCGACGCATTCAAGGCCAAGTTCCGGCCGGAGCGGTGGGAGCCGATCCATGCGGTCACGACCGAGCGACGGTTCTCGCCGCGGTCGCTGTACGCGATCGCGGCGGCGTTCGCGGACGGATCGCCCGTCGTGCTCGTGGCGCGCGCGATGGTGAGGGCCGCGGTGCAGGAAGGCCGGTGGATGGCGCGGCGTGTGGGTACATCGCGGTGATCGGCGTGAGGGGGTGGTGGTGGCAACCTGGATTCCAATTTGCGCGGCATGACGGACGGGCGCGCAGGTCCACGTCCGATTCCTGGCGCACGCCTTGCGCGGTGCTCCGCGCGGCACTCACTGAACCGGAAGAGCGAGCGAAATGAGAGCGATAGTAGCCACACCCGGCACGCCACATTCCGTGCGCCTCACGGAGCGCGAGCGTCCGCGGCCCGCGGCCGGCGAGTACCTGATCAAGGTCCTCGATGTCGGGATCGATGGCACGGATGAAGAGATCGACAGCGGTGAATACGGAGCACCGCCGGCTGGCGAGACCGTGCTCACGATCGGACACGAATGCATTGGCGTCATCGTGGAGGAGAGTCTGGAGCTGGCGACATTCAGCAGGGGCGACCTCGTCGTGCCCACTGTCAGGCGGCCCTGCCCCGAGCGCTGCCTGAACTGCAGAAACGGGGAGTTCGACTTCTGCATCACGGGCAACTACCGGGAACGCGGAATCTCGCAGCTCCACGGTTACATGTCCGACTACTACGCGGAGTCTCCTGATTGCCTGGTGCTCATTCCACCTGCGCTGCGATCGGTGGGTGTGCTGCTGGAACCGCTCTCGATCGCCGAGAAGGCGTTTCGTGAAATCGATACCATCCAGAAGCGAATGCGCTGGGTTCCGCGACGCGCGCTCATCACCGGTGCGGGCGGACTGGGCATGCTCACCGCCTGCCTCGCGCGTCTGCGCGGCTACGAAACCACGGTGTACTCGCTCGGGACAACCGACGGTGCACGCTCGCACATCATCCGGCAGCTCGGTCTCACGTACATCGACGCTGACGGGAATTCCCTGGCGGATGTCGCGCGGCAGGTCGGACCGCCGGACGTCATCTTCGAAGCGACCGGTCACAGCCCATTGGCGTGGGAGGCCATGGGCATACTTGGCATCAACGGCGTGGCGTGCCTCCTGAGCGTGACCGGCGGGGAACTCGGAGTGGAGATACCGAGCAACGAGCTCAACAACCGCATGGTTCTGGGCAATCGAGTCGTCTTCGGTTCCGTGAACGCGCACAGACGCGACTTCGAGCAGGGCGTGGACGACCTTGCGGCCATCGAGGAGCGCTGGCCCGGCGCGCTCGCATCGTTCGAGACACGGCGCCTCCCCATGGATCGCATCCGTGAGGCGCTCGACGACTCCGATCCGACGCAGCTCAAGAGCATCATCGAAGTCGCGACGGACGGCGCCAATGGCTGACGCGAGCGACGGTTACACGCCGATCGCCCACTACGGCGCCATCGGAAATCTCAGGACGGTCGCCCTCATATCGAAGACCGGCTCGATCGACTGGTGCTGCTTCCCGGACCTCGACAGCGCGAGCGTGTTCGCGACAATCCTGGACAGGAAGCGCGGAGGCCGCTTCAGCATATCGGCTTCAGGTGCGGTGCGCACGGCGCAACGCTACGAGCCGGACACGAACGTGCTGGAGACGACTTTCCTGACGCGCAACGGCAGCATGACGATAACCGACTTCATGCCACTGCGGACGCCCATCGCCGGACCCGGGCGGGCCGTTTCGGCCGCGACGATCCACCGATTGCTCCGCTGCGAGCGCGCGCCTGTCGCTGTCGAACTAGAATGGTCACCGCGGTTCGACTATGCGCGTGCCTCCACGAGCATCGAGACGACGGGCGATGGTGTGGCCATCGCGACCGCGCAGGGGCAGGAAGGGAGGCATGAACGACTCACGCTCGCCGGACTGCCGAACGCCCCGGTCATCGAGGCCGACGACGATAACGCCCCCGTGCTCCGTTGCCGGTTCGAGCTGGCGGCCGGCCAGGAACTCGCGCTTCTCATGCACCACGGTGACGGTGCGCCCGAGGCGACACTCGATTCCGCGCGCCGCGCGCTGACGGAAACACGCGAGGCGTGGACGACATGGGTGCACCGGTGCGAAGGCGGCCGCGCCTGCTCCTTCATCGGTCCGCGTCACGAACAGCTCGTTCGCTCCGGACTCGCGCTCAAGCTCCTCACGCACGCGCACACGGGTGCGATAGCAGCAGCCGCGACGACATCGCTGCCAGAGGAGATCGGCGGCGTGAGGAACTGGGATTATCGATTCACCTGGATTCGCGATTCCGCCTTCACGGCCCAGGCGCTGTACGCATTGGGCCATCACACCGAGGCGCGCGCGTTCCTCGAGTGGGCGGAACATACAGCCAGCCGCGGACGCGATGAGCCATTCTCCCTGCAGATCATGTACGGACTCCACGGCGAAACTGAACTCGCCGAGGAGATCCTGTCGCACCTCGAAGGCTACCGCGGCTCGAGCCCCGTGCGCATCGGTAACGCAGCGGCAACGCAGCATCAGCTCGACATCTACGGCGAGTTGCTCAACGCAGCCTACGAGCTCGTGCGCCTGGGTGGAAGCATCGATCCCGACACGTGGAGCTTTCTCTGCGCCGTGGCGGATCGCGCCGCGGATGTGTGGAAGGAACCGGACTACGGCATCTGGGAAGTGCGCGGCGGCCCCCGACACTTCGTCTACTCGAAGGTGATGGTGTGGGTCGCGCTGGATCGCGCGATACGACTCGCGGATCGCTTCAAGGTCGAGGGCAACGTGGAGCACTGGAAGCGCACGCGCGCCGAGGTAAGGACCGTCGTGCTGGAGAAGGGGTTCGACAGCGAACTGGGCGCGTTTGTCCAGTCTTTCGGATCCAAGGCGCTGGATGCTTCCAACCTGCTCATCCCGCTCGTGGAGTTCCTGCCATTCGACGACCCTCGCGTCCAGGGGACGATCAATGCCACGCTCGATCAGCTCGGCACCACCGATGGCCTCATCTACCGCTATCTCACGGACGACGGCATTCCCGGGAGCGAGGGCGCATTTGCATTCGCGACCTTCTGGATGGTCGACTGCCTGACGCTCTCGGGAAGGATGGCTGAAGCACGCGAGCTGTTCGACTCCATCGCTTCACGCGCAAATCATCTGGGACTTTTCGCCGAGGAGTTCGACCCGCGCACGGGCGATTTTCTGGGGAACTTCCCGCAGGGATTCTCCCACATCGGTCTCATCAACAGCTCACTTCACCTCGCGCACGCGGCTGGACAGAAACCGCCGACGCCGGCGCCGATCGGCTCGCCGGAGCACCGCGCCGAGGGGAGCCGCGAGGGTGGCGATGTGGACGTGGACGCCGCGGGCGCGACGTGAGGAATGTACCCCCACTTACGCAGGGATGACGAGGCGGGGGCGTGCCGGTGTACGGGGGTGACGAGGTGCGCGGGATGAAGAGGCGTGCGGGGAAGACGAGGCGTGCGGCGTCGTGGCTACGACTCGGCTCCCGTGCGCCCTTCCAGTGCGCGCAGGCGCGCCTCCAGACGAAGCCGCTCGACACGTGTCTCGAGCGCTGCACGATCCAGCGACGCGATTGCGCTCTCGAGTGAATCGGTGACAACGGTGCGGAGGTACAGGAGCCGCGCTTCGAGGGCAGCTATCTCCCGATTCTGCTGCGCCGCGACCCGCTCGAGCGACGCGTTCTCGCGCGCCATGGCGGTCAGTTCCGCGCGCGCGAAAAGTCGCGTCGCAACACGACTGGCAATGCTCGGCGCTTCCGCCGAGATCATGACGGGTGCCAGCGTGGTGAAGGAATCGACCGGGGCGGGGCTACCCTGCGCGAAGGCAGCGGGAGCCATGGCAACGACAAGAGCGAGAAAAGCCGATGCGCCTGTGGCGCGCGCTGCGTGGGAGGTGGGCATGCCTGGAGGACGAATCGCGGCGAGACCGCGTCACCGTGCAGGCGCAGGGGCCCGCAATCGGCGATCGGAGCTTCTCGTACATTGGAAAGGCGGCGCCGGTCAGGCGCGGGAGCGACTTCGATCAGCGACGAACGGTGACCGGCGTCACGCGATGTCCGGCTGCCCCGCCTGCGCTCTGCTCGCGCGCGTGGCCGCCCGATCGCTCGCTATGAAGGGGACGATCACGTCGGCCTGGGCCTCCGCGTCCGCCTCTCCGAGCTCGATGAGCCGGCGGATGTAGTCATCCTGGAACATGAGGAGGCTGAGGATGTCGGGGCTCGATGTGTTGCGCGTGCCGAAGCCGCGCGTGAGAAACCGGAACAGTCCCGGGAGCCGGGGTTCGTACTCGCCGGCAATCCTGCCGAGATCGCGCGACGGGCGCAGGATCATCATGTCGACGACGCGCATCCCATCGCGCGCCTCCGGCGGGATCTTGCGGAGAACCCGATTCATGCGCTCCAGCCGGACAACGTCCTGATCGAGAAGATCGAGGAATATCGCGTTGTAGAGCACGCCGACCACCTGCGCCGGCGGTGGATACCCGGCTATCTCGGGAAGATCGGCGTCGGCCTGGGAACGGTCGAATCGCGTCGAGATTGCAAGGATGCGATTGGCGCCGAGATGCAGCGCGGGCGAGAGCGGAGCGGTGAGCCTTATGCCTCCGTCGCCATACCACTCGCGGCCGATGGCTATCGCAGGGAAGAAGAGCGGCAGCGCGGCTGACGCCATTATGTGCTCAACGCGCAGGTTGGTCTGTACGCTCCGCCGCTTGGGACGCGTCCATGTCTCGATCTCGCGCCCCTCCACCCAGATCACCGACTGCCCCGTCGTGTAGCTCGTGGTGCTCAGCGCCACCGCGCGCAGCGTTCCGCGCTCGAGATTCTGCCTGATTCCAGCGAGCTCTCCGCGGGTGGCGCCAAGTGCGTGGCCGAGCAACTCGCGCAGCGGGTCGGTATCGACGAATCCGCGCGTGCGCCCCCCATCGAAGTGGCCGCCCGAGAGCAACTGCGCGCCCCAGCGCCCGACATTCTTCGCCAGCGACCAGGCGTCCACGCGAAACACACGCTCGGGAGCGAGAGAGATCCAAAGCCGAACGAGAGCCGAAACGGCTTCAGGGAACGTGCCCGGGTGCTGCGCGAGATGAGCCGCATTCACAGCGCCCGCAGAAACGCCCGTGATGACCGGGATTCGCAGCTCGGGGAAACGCCTCGCCAGGTAGCGGAGAAAGCCCACTTGGTATGCGCCGCGTGCACCGCCGCCGGTGAGCACGAGCGCGAGATCGCCATGGTCGGGCGTCGGCGCCGGCGCGGCCATTGCCGCCGTTGTGGGATCGACCGCGGTGGGTGGAGCGTGCATCGAAGGTGCATCATAGCGCTGCGGGCGGCGGTACGACAGGTCAGATGGCGCAGCCACAACTGCAACGCAACGGCAAGGTGGTGTCCTGCTTCTGCCAAAACGACATCGCTTGCTGCGGGATTGCTTCTCGCGGGCGGCCGCGCCTATTCCGGGCTTCCCGCCTCGCGAACGTCGATCAGTGTCCAGCCAAGGTCCCAGCGCATCTTCCAGTCGAGATCGCGCGAGCTGAGCTGCTCCGAGAACCACGCGAACTGGGTCGGGGACCAGCTCCCGAGCAGAGATTCGGGGATGTGCAGCGAATCCCCCGGCCCCACCTGACCTTCGTCGAGCGCGCGCGTGATGTCGTCGAGCGACTTGAAAGTCCGGCGCATTCAGTATCCTCCAATCAGATGCGTGCGGCATCAACCCACGGACGCCGGTGCCGCCCCCCGCACATCGTGCGCCGCGAGTTCGTGACGTGCGTCACTGGTACCGGACGTGCATTGTTCGCCGGCCATGACCCAACTTGACCAGATGCTCTGCGGTGACCTCAGGACGCACGTCGAGGAGATACTCGAGGATTGGCAGGAAGCCACGCAGGAGGAGCCGTGGCTCTCCCTGCCGCGAGAGCATCGCATCGACCACCTCCCCGCGGTGGTGCGCGGCCTCATCGATGTGGCCCTGTGCGGACCGTCGTCCGAGGCAGCGCACCGCGCCATGGTCGAAGCGTCCGCCAAACGCGGCTCCGACAGGCGCGACCAGGGCACGCAGCAGGAGCTCGTGTTCACGGAGCACTACCTTCTGCGGAAAGCAATGCAGCGCTACCTCGAACGCGTGGCCGGCCCGGAGCGCGCGAGCGACGCGCTGATTCGAATCGATATGGCGATCTCTCTCGCGACCCGCGCGTCGCTGCAGGGGTATCATCGTCGCGAGCTCGAGCGCATGGACCGCTGGCCGGCAGTGCTCGATCTGATCGTGAGCGAATCGCCCCTGCTGGCGGAGGACTGATACATGACGCGTCACATGACCGGCGCTCGCACGCGGCGACGCTCGACGGCCCTCGTCCGGCTCTCGGCCGTGGCGCTCGCGCTCGCCCCCGTACTCGCCGGCGCACAGTCGTCACGGTCGCGCGCGCGCGAGCTTGGCGTGTCACCGGGGATATTCAGCCCCGGTCCCCTCAACGCGATCACGGACGTGGCGGGGGTCGGCGTCGGACACGCGACGGTGATCGAGGGCGACTCGGTTCGCACCGGTGTCACGGCAATCGCGCCCCACGCAGGCGACGTGTTCCATGAGCGAGTACCAGCGGCGATCCACGTTGGCAATGGATTCGGCAAGCTGCTGGGGGTGACACAGGTACGCGAGCTCGGCGAGCTGGAGACGCCGATTCTGCTCACCTGCACCCTCTGTGTATGGAGAGCCGCCGATGCACTCGTGGGCTGGATGCTCGAGCGGCCCTCAATGCAGGACGTGCGATCGATCAACCCCGTCGTGGCCGAGACCAACGACGGCTCGCTCAACGCCATCAGGTCGAGACCGATCGCTGCGTCGCACGTACGCGCCGCCCTCGCAGCGGCGCATGCGTCCGCGACGGGCGCCGGCGAGGGGACGACCCCGGCAGTCGCCGAGGGGAGCGTCGGGGCCGGCACCGGCACGACGGCGCTCGGATGGAAAGGCGGCATCGGCACGTCGTCGCGCGTGTTGCCCGGCGCGCTCGGCGGATGGACCGTCGGCATACTCGTCCAGAGCAACTTTGGCGGCATCCTGCAGGTGCTGGGCGCGCCGGTCGGACGCGAGCTCGGGCGCTACAGCTTCCGGGAGCACGCGGAAGAGCGACCAGGCGACGGGTCGATAATCATCGTCGTCGCAACGAATGCTCCGCTCTCGTCGCGGAATCTGGAGCGCCTCGCGGCCCGCGCAATCATGGGCCTCAGTCGAACCGGGTCCTTTGCTTCGAACGGATCGGGAGACTACGTGATCGCGTTCTCGACGAGCGAAGCAGTGCGGCGCCCGTTCGGTCGCGACCGGGTGACCACGAGCGAAGTCGGCAACGATGCCATGTCACCGCTCTTCCAGGCCGTCGTCGAGGCAACCGAGGAGGCAATCTACAATTCGCTTTTCATGGCGACGACCGTGTCGGCGAACGGACGCACCGTGGACGCGATTCCCCTCGACCGGGTGGCCGACATCCTCGCGAAGTACAGCGTGTCCGAGCGTTAGTGTCAGTGCGTGACCCGGGGTCGGGCTGGACCGAGCTCATGCTTGATTGTTTCGACCGATGGCTCGCAACGTGCACTTGGATTGCAGGCGCCGCATACCGGTACCTGCTCACGGCGCCAACACCGTTCAGACACTTACGAACAGGAGATGCTCCATGCGCACGGTAATTTTGGTGTTCGCCGCCTCGATGTCGCTCGCGTGCGTGCGGACGGCAACGAACGAGGGCACGGGTGAGATCGATGTCGACCTGGAGTCCCCGGGCCAGGAAGGCGAAGACTGGAACGCGACGCTGTCGGGTCAGGGAATGGGATCGGGCATCACGGGCTCGTCACGCGCGCTCGTCGCCGATGGGATGACGACGGTCAGGATCAACATCATGGGGGCAACGCCTGGTGCTTCGCACCCATGGCACGTGCACGACGGCGCCTGCAACAGCGGCGGCGGTATCGTGGGTCCTGCATCCGCATACGGATCGCTTCGCGTCGGCGATGACGGCAGAGCGGCCGACGACGCCGAACTGTCGCTGCAACTGGATGAAGCGAAGGATTACCACGTCAACGTCCACGCTTCGTCGATGAACATGGCAACGATCATCGCCTGCGGCGACCTGGATGACTGATTGAAGGCGCGGAGGCCGACGTGGCGCGATACAGCATCGCGCCAGTCTCCCGCCGTCGCTGCGTCTGTGCGGATCGACACCGCAGCCGGCCCGCTACCGGTGAGCCACCCTTCAACCGGTCCCCTGCCCGGAGCATCACGACGTACGCGCTCGGCACCACATGCAGCGTGAGCAGCGTCTGCCGGGGGTGCCCTCCGATCCCTTCGCGCGGGCCGCGGCCCGGTATGCAGCGCACCGCCCGACGTATCCACCGGCGCTCGCCCGCTTCCTGGCCGAGCGCTGCTCGCAACACACCCTCGCGTGGGACTGCGGCTGTGGCTCCGGACAGCTTTCCGTGCTGCTGGCCGCCGAGTTCCGGAATGTGATTGCGACCGATGCCAGCGCGGCGCAGATCAAACATGCGACGCAGCATCCGCGCATCGAATACCGCCGCGCGAGCGCGGAGGTCAGCGGCCTCCCGGACTCGACTGTCGATCTCGCCGCCGCTGCACAGGCCGCACATTGGTTCGACCTCACGAACTATTACGCGGAGGTCATGCGCGTTGCGCGACCAGGCGCCGCAATCGCACTTGTCACGTACGGGATGATGACCATCGACCCGAATGTCGACGCCGTCGTGAATGACTTCTATTCGCAGGTTCTGGGGCCACACTGGCCGCCGGAGCGGCGGCACGTCGACCAGGGGTACCAGACGCTTCCCTTCCCTTTCGACGAGATCCGGCCGCCAGAGCTCGAGATGGTCGCGGAGTGGTCGTTCGAGGATGTGATCGGCTACATCGAGACATGGTCGGCCGTGTGCGCGCTGCTGGATTCAGGCGGCCGCGCAGCGCTCGACTCGTTCAGGCAGGATCTCGCCCGGGCGTGGGCCAATGATGCTACGCCTCGTTCGATAAGGTGGCCTCTGTCGCTGCGTGTGGGTCGGGTCTGAAACGCAGTTTCCTGTTTCTGGTAATGAGCTGCGCCGGCCAGTCGGCGAAAGACAGCGAACGCCCGGAGTCGGTGGAATCACGAAGTTACAGCGTTTCCGAGGTCGGCCTGGCGATCTCCGGGTCCGGAGGCAGGCGAGCGAGGGCTCCACGTTCACGCTCCTGCTGCAGCGCGCGAGCGATGCATCGCATTGGCCGGCGCTCAACCGACCAGCGCCCCGTCGCTCTCCACCGCCATCCACACCACAAGTGAAACATCCTCCTCCTCAATCGGGGGTAGCGGTTCCGGTGGCCGCCACGGCTGCAGTCCGCGCTCCTTCACGAATCGGGCGACCTCCCGGCTCGTCTGCTCCCCTTCGCTCTCGTCGGGGCGAAACACCTTTCTCAGCGCCCGCTCATCGCGCAGGCTCCGCGGCGCCTCCAGCGCTTCGATCACCGCGCGCTGCTCATCCTGTGACATCTCGGCGGGCAGATACCGGCGGAGGTGCTCGGCGGCGCTCCGCCACAGAGGGCGAATCGACGGCTGGAGTGTCGCCGGGTCGGATGCCCTGGCCCATTCGGACACGATGTCCGCGCGCGCGCGTTCCCAGGCGGCGTACGCCGCCTCGCGCAGATCTTCAGGCATTGCCCGTGGCGTGCCGGGTTCGCACGTGATGAGTCGGAGGCACGCAAGCGCGTCGCGCTCGATCTCCACATCTGCCAGAGGCACGAACCGCAGCAGCACGCGATCATCCACCCGGGCGCAGAACACGTGGCCTCGCGCCACGCCGCGCACCAGCCCACTCCCCGCGCCGCCAGGGATCGCGCGCAACTCTGCCTCCCGCGTCTGAAGCGCCTTGCGAAGCTCCTGACGGTACTCCTCGCCAGTGTGCGCGCGCGGATCCTCGCCGCCGAGGTCGAAAAGGGTGGCATCGCCTGACCGCAACCTGAGTATCTCGTCCACGTCGTCGGCGAAGTTGCCATCCACCGATTCCACGCCAGGCAGGATCTCGGAATCCAGTCCGACGCTCGCCGCGGCCTGCGCAAGCTTCCGCCGGATGCGGTCCTCCAGCGCGAGCATTGCTTCGAGCTGCCGGTCGGGAAACACGCACGTGATCCATACTTCGCGGTGCGAGCTGCCGATGCGATCAATGCGCCCGTGTCGCTGCACGAGTCGCATCGGATTCCACGGCAGATCGTAGTTGACGATCCGCGCGGCCTGCTGGAGGTTCACGCCCTCGGCCAGCACGTCGGTGGTGACGAGGATGTCGAAGCGGTCTTCCTGGTAGCCGGCCGGCGCCTCCGAGGTAAGGGGCGCGAATCCATACACAGCGGTCTTGCGGCCTTCGTCATCGCCGGTCACGAGTCGCATTCGCCCACGATACGCCGCCAGCCGGCGGTCGCTGGCCAGCACGTCCTGCAGCCGGTCGTGGATCCAATGGGCGGTATCCGCAAAGTAGGAGAACACGATGACCTTGCGCCGATTGCGGATATCCTCTTCGGAGAGACCCGCTTCCTCCGCACGGCGGAGGATCGATACGAGTTCCTCGACGAGCAGCGCCAGCTTCGGGTCGCGCTCGGCGGTCACCGTCGCCGCGCGGCGGCGCAGCCCCTCGAGCAGATCCCGGTCCGCGTGCACAGCACGGCGCAGCTTCGTGAAGTCAATCTCGTCCATGTCGAGCGCCTCGCCCTCCGCCATCAGCTCTTCCCACTGCTCGTCGCTCTCCGTTTCCGCCAGCTCGGTGAGCGTCTCCGACGTCAGTACCACCCCCCGATCGATCCCCTGCAGAAACAGGTCGTGCGACTCCACCATGCGCTCGAGCGTGAGCGCGAACGCGCGCGCCGACGACTCGAAGCGCTTGAGCAGGCCGGATCGCACAAGACCCACCAGCGCCACTTCACGCTTCTCCGGGGTGCCACGTCGCCGGAACTGCGTCGGCTGGTAGCGCGCCATCTTGAGCGGGGGGTCGCCGTCTGCCGGCTGGAGCACAGACTCCACCTCGCTGAAGAAGTCCGGCAGCACGTCGTCCAGAGCATACGTCACCGCCGCCACGTTGGGCCGGGGAAACTGGATGGTGATGCGCACGCCGTCGGGCCGCTCGACGGTGTCGTCGCCATACCACTTCTGGACGAAGTGGCGCGTTCGGCGCACGGCGGTCGCGTCGAGTACGTCGAAGAGTACCTTCGGGTTGAGCGTGAAGGGGTCTTCCTCAACCGCGGTCCTGAACCGCTCGCTCAGCTTGGGAATGCCCAGATCGGCGAAGACTGCGTCGTGCTCCACGAAGTACATCAGCAGGTGATAGAGGTCCCACAGCCCGTTGTTCACTGGCGTCGCGGTGAGCATCATGACCTGCCTGGGCGGATCGCCGGCGAGGAGCTGGCGCAGCGCGTGCGCGCGCCGTGTGTCCGGATTGCGCAGCGCGTGCGCCTCGTCGATCACGACCAGCGAGTACTCCTCGCGCTTCGACTGGAGATGGGCCTGGGTGCCGCCGAGCTGCACGTCGTTCGCGAGCTGCTCGAAGGAGATGGTCTCGAGCCCGAGTGAGAACCGGTGCGCGAAGCGCGCCCACGTGCCGTCACGCAGCGTGGCCGGCGCGATGAGCAAGGTGCGGCGCCGCTCCTGCTCGATGACGCGACGCAGCACTTCGCCCGCGATGAACGTCTTGCCGAGCCCCACGCCGTCGGCGACGATAACGCCGTTGTAGCGCTCCATGATGCGCCGCGCGCGGTCGATCCCGTCATTCTGGAACCGCGCCAGCGGGATCGGTCCACCGGCGGGACGTTCGATCTCCAGCTCCGCCCCGTATCGCTCCAGCAGCACCCGCAGGTAGATCGTGTACGGATCGTACTCCCAGTAGCGCGCCTCATAGAGCCTTGCGAGATCGAACGACTCGGCGTCATCCCACAGGTCGTCAAACCAGCTTTCTACAGCAGTGCAGACATTGGGCTGATACTGGCCCAGATTGAGCTCGAGATTGTGAGTCAGGCCTCCGGCGGTGAAGTTCGATGATCCGGCAATTGCACCGTTGCCGCGGAACACATACGCCTTGCCGTGCAGGAAGCGCTCGCAATACCGCCTCACCTCGATTCGGCCGGATTCAAGGAATTCAAGCAGGCGCCGGATGGCCGCGTCGGCGCCGGGCGCAAAGGGGATGCGGTCCCGGTCGCGCAGGAGCCCCTCCTCGGTACGGATCCACGCCTCGCGAAGCAGCTTCGCCTCGAACCGCGCGCCGCGCGGGTCGCCCAGGTGCCGCTCGGCGCGCGCCGGCGGTGGCACCGGTTCGGCGCCGAGGAGCAGGCGGACGTGACGCGCCTTCTCGAGCGCCGCGGCAACCTTCATGAACCCCTCGGCGTTGAAGTAGCCGGTGGCGATGTCGACATCGGGGGGCTCCGCGAGCGTGCGCGCGAGATGGTCGATGCGCGCGATGAGTGCGGCGTCCATCGTGTTGCCCGCCCGGTTGTCGATGAACTCGGGCTGGTGCGGGATCACATTCGGGTTGGTCACAGCACACGCCACCATGGGGCGATGACGACGCGATCGGACACCTGGTATGTCTCCTCCCCCGCATGGAGCAGCAGCGCGCCATGGCAACTGTCGCCATACTCCGCAACGAACCGCTTCAGGTGCCGCCAGTCGTTTGTCGACGGGCGGGTCGTCGTCTTGACCTCGACGGCGAGTAGTCGCGTGCCGTGCTCGATCACGAAATCCACCTCGGCATTGTCGGTCGTGCGCCAGTAGAAGACGCCCGGTCGCGGTGCCATCAGTGAGCTCCACGCCATCAGATCGCTCATGATGTAATTCTCGAAGTGTGCGCCGCGCGGCTCACCCTCGCCGGCCACCTGCATCGCGAGCGCGGAGTCCGCCCAGTAGAGCTTGGGTCGCTTCATGAGCCGTGAGGTGCGATTCACGGCATACGCCGGCAGGCGGGTCACGAGCCACGACGTCAGGAGCAGCGTGATCCAGCGGCTGATGTTGCGCTGTTCCACGCCGAGGTCGCGCGCGATCTCGCTCTGGTTGACTGGATTGCCGGTGCGGAGCGCCAGGGCCTTCATGGTCTGCTGAAAATCACCGAGCAGTTCGACGACGCTGAGGTCGCGGAGATCGCGCTCGACGTAGGCGGTGATGTAGCTCGCGAACCATTGGGCGCGAGCGGCGGGATCGAGGCGGATCGCGGGAACCGGGATTCCTCCGCGAGATACGGCGGCACGCCAGTCGTCGCGGTGGGCGGGCATGCCCTGCAGGAGACTGCTCCACTGTGATGGCGCGTGCTCGAAGAGCTCGGTCCAGCGTCCGGTGCCGGGATCGCCGCGCAGCTCGCTATGGGTGAGAGGCCCGAGATCGAGATAGACGGCGCGGCCCGCGAGCGAGTCCGCGACCTGCTTCATCATGAGGAGGTTGGCCGAGCCGGTGAGGACAAAGTGGCCCGGTGCGCGTTGCGCTTCCCGATCGACGACGGCCTTGATGGCGAGGAGGAGATCCGGCGCCCGCTGCACCTCGTCGATGATCATCCTCTCAGCCCGGGCAACGAAGAAGTCCGGCTCGGCGATCGCCTCGGCGCGGGTGCTGGCATCGTCGAGGGTGAGACGCAGATAGGGCGCGAGTGCGGGATGCGTCTGGACGAGCGTGCTCTTTCCTACCTGTCGCGGGCCGGTGACGACGACAATGGGGAAGATGGTGAGCAGATTGTCGAGGCGGGGTGCGGCGGCTCGGGCGAGGATCGGCGCAGTCATGGAGCTCTCTAAGCCGTAAATCTGGACATGTCAAGTCTGACTTTCAGACTTAACACGTCCGGAAAACGGACATTCCGTGTCCGCTCGCCCGTTGCTTCGCAAAACCATTCTCCTCCAAATACTTGCGGCGTTCCCCTAGGTCCCCCCGCTCAGGGCGCGCTTTCTTCGCGATAGAGTCGTCTTCCGTGGGCGAACGTCATCCTTCGTAGCGATTCTAATGCGGTCGCCCGTGACCTCGTGAGCTTCACGCTTTTCCGCATCCGTGAGAACTCCGAGGAATGGCAGCGTCTGGCGCAGCCGCGTCGCGCGTTCACCCGGATCGACGAGAAACCGTCGGAGCCTCGCAGGCGAGGTCGAGCGGAGGAGCCGGTCCCACTCCTCCAGTTCCCTTCGCTCGCCGGAGGACGCCTCCGCGAGCCGCAGGGCGATCCGGGCGCGCGCATCGCGAATGAGCGATGGGTTCCTGCCAATCCTGCCCGCCAGAGCGCTGGCGATGGCACGCGCGCGCGCATCCAGGTCCGCATGGGCGCGAATGGGCCGACCACGCACTGGCTGCGCTTCGGCGAGGAAGCCCAGCGGCGGCACTCCCAGCAGCGGAATCGCGTCCCGCAGATTGTCATGCTCGTCCGGTAGCATCGCTGCAAGATCGGCTGGAGTCGAGCCGCGCACCTCGACCGTGACATCGAGCCGGCGCTCCAGGTCCTCGACTGCCGCCCATAGTTTGTCCGTTGTATCCCCGAGCGCCGCGGCGCCGTCGATTATCCGGAGAACCAGGGCATCCCCCGGCCTGTCGGAACGGTTCGCGACCGGCCCTTCGAGCCACGCGGCCGTCGGCGGTGGACGCAGCCCTGCAACTGTACGCTTCAGCCCGGAGATGATCGCGCTGACGCGCCCTCGTTCCGCGCCGAAGAGCGCCTCGATCGCCGGGGCAAGTGGGTGGTCGGACGAGAGCCGCACCTGCGAACGAACTCCGGCACCTACGCGCGCGATGAGGCCGGTCGTCTCCAAAGCCTTGAGTGCACGATGCACGCTGGAGCGTTGCAGGAGTGATCGGCGTGCAAGCTCCGAGGCATTCAGGGGCGCGCGGCTTTCCGTCAGCACGCGGAGCATGCGTACGTTCGCTTCTGTGGCGAGAATGTCGTTCAATGGAGTGCGCAGGGCACTCTCGTGCTTTGCGGTCGGGCGCATTCTGGGGGCCTCATGAACGTTGCTTATAGACGACATATGGCGCTTATAAGCAACCATTGTGCATTATAAGCAACATCCCCCGAACTCGCAAGTCGGATCACAAAAACGATCGCCCCGCTCACGACGCGAGTCGCAAGCGGGGCATCACTTCGGGAACATGGGCCTGGGAAGAGTTGAACTTCCGACCTCACGCTTATCAGGCGTGCGC
>JBOHTO010000009.1:0-46800 GCA_050733695.1 Gemmatimonadaceae bacterium
GGCCACGCCGGCCACGCCGGCCACGCCGGCACCGACATCCCCGCCACCAGTTGCATCGATGCCCGGAGCAGGCGCCGATCAACCGCCGGTCATCGCGGAATCCCCTGATCCGCCAGGTGTCGGCGCACAACCGGCCGGCGCATCCGTGGGCCGACCCGTGCTTGCGACGCTCGAGATCGTCAACGAGGGCGTCCACAAGGGGCGCCGTCATGACCTCACGCTCCCGCTCATTCACGTGGGCCGCGGCGCTCACAACGATGTCGTGATCGCCGACGAGTCCGTGTCCGACTCGCATGCGAAGCTGCAGAGGCGCGGCGGCGGCTGGTTCGTGGTGGACATGGGATCGACGAACGGCACCTATGTGGGCGGGCGCCGCATAGTGGGCGAGGAGCGGCTGGCCGGCGCGGCCGACGTGCGTTTCGGCGGCATCAAGATGCTGTTCCGATCCGCGGCCGAACCGGATGATCCGGCGAAGGGTACGCGCGCGATCGCAGGGGTGCGGGTGCCGCCTCGCCATGATCCTGCCGGATCGGCGCAACGCGCGAGCCGTCGCCCGGCCGGCGAACCGCCCCCGCGCGCGATTCCCGGCTGGCTGTGGCTTGCGGCAGTGGCCCTGCTCGCGGGCGCCGCGTACTTCATCATCCGGGCCGCATAGTGCGCCTTCTGGTGGCGGCCCGGACCGATGTCGGCATGATCCGTTCGGGGAACGAGGACAACTTCCACGCAGACCAGGCGGCCGGCCTCTTCATCGTAGCGGACGGGATGGGCGGTCACGCGGCGGGCGAGGTCGCGAGTGAAATGGCCGTGCAGATCGTCGCGCGCGAGCTCGCGCCGGTTCGCGATCTGCACGGTGAGCACGTCGCGCGACAGGTTGGGCAGACGCTGAGGCGCGCGAATGCGGCCATCTATCGCCGCACGATAGCGGAGGCGGACAAGCAGGGCATGGGGACGACGGTTTCCGTCCTCATGCTCGTGGGGGGACGATACCTCATCGGACAGGTAGGAGATTCCAGGATATACCTCCTGCGGGACGGCGAGCTCCGGCAACTGACCAAGGATCACTCCTACGTTCAGGAGCAGGTGGACGCCGGATTCCTCACCCCCGAGCAGGCGCGCTACCACCCATACAGCAATGTGATCACACGCTGCGTGGGGGCGGGCCAGGACGTGGAGCCCGACACGTACACGGGAGCGGCTGTCTCGGGCGACATCTTTCTGGTTGCGAGCGATGGGCTCACCGGAATGGTGGACGACCGGAGGTTGCAGCAACTTCTGCTGGCACGCAGTGCTCCGGACCGGCTCGTGGACGCCATGATCTCCGAGGCGAACGCGCGCGGAGGACTCGACAACATCACCGCCATCGTCGTGAAGGTGGCGGAATCCGGGAGTGCGGGCGAAGGCGACAGCGCGAGACTGACCGATGCGGCAACCGTCGAGGCCCCCGCTTTCGAACTGCGCGACGATGACTGAAGCGGCGCAACCGGAGGGTCCGACTGCCGGCGAGGTCGCCCAACTCTATCTCGGCAACATTCTCTACGCGCTGGAGCTGGCCGCGCTGTCGCTGGAAGCGCAGGGAAAGCCGGGCGATGCAGCCTTCTATCGGGGGATCGGTCGCGAGCTTGCCGAAGCACACGGGCGTGCCCGGGCGCAGTGAACCGGGCGTGCCAGGTTCGAGCGGGGGACATCGGTTTCGACGCTCAATCCAGAAGCGCTCGCTCACTATCGGCGTCGAGCAGCTTCCGAACGCTTTCGGCGGGCGCGGCCGCGAGTGCAAGAAGCCGGTCCGGAGGGATGCGCACCTCTCGCGCGACGAACACGCGCAGCCACCGCGCCGATCGATAGAGCTGCTCGGAGAGAGCGGGAAGATTGATCGCGCCCTCCCACCCGGCAGCGGTCAGCCTGCGCACCGCGCCGTTGCGCTGGCGGACCGGAATGTCGAGGCCGAGCATCTGTGTCTTGGCCGGATAGTCCAGCAGGAGTTCCCCCCGCGCGAGCCCGAACTCGGCCGCGAGCCTGTCCTCGACGCGTGCAGCCAGGGCGTGATCGTCGGCGATCCACTCCCCTCTCCCCCCGCCCCGATTGTACTCTCCGACCGCGTGATCCGAGAGCTCGGCCGCGGGGATCTCGAGCGCGCGCTTGTACAGGCGTCGCTCGCGCAGCGCGGTGAGCAGCGGAGAAGGCGAGCGCCCCTCGACGTGATGCAGCAGCCCCTCGTCCGTGAATCCGGCGAGCGACCTGGCGTCGAGCGAGCCGGCCACGATCGCCTCTTCGACGAGGCGCTTGTACATCACCGTCGCGCTCCGCACGGCGTGGTGCCAGTACACGTTGCGATACATCTGGTACTTCGCGAAGAGAAGCGACTCGAGCGCCGAGAGTCCCTTTTCGATGATTCCGATGCAAGGGTCCCCGCTAACGGGATCGTCGACGATGACGAACGAGTCCAGCAGCCGGTCGACATCCACCTCGCCATACGGCACGCCGCACATGAGCGCGTCACGCTTGAGGTATTCGATCTTGTCCAGGTCGAGCGAGCCAGAGATGAGACGCTGCAGGGGGCTGCTGCTTCGCCCGCGGATGAGGTCGTGAATGCGCTCCGGCGCGCCCGGGCCAAGCTGCTCTCGCAGTCGTTCGGCCAGCGATCCCTGCGTGAGCAGCGGCCGCGCTACCTCCTCGTGGTGCAGCGCGCCCATCTCCTCCAGGGCATGCGAGAATGGATAGTGGCCGATGTCGTGCAACAGAGCCGCCGCGAGCACGATGGAGCGTTCGGCCTGGTCGAGCCGGTCCAGTTCGCCGCGCTCGGCAAGCGCCGCGAGAGCGCGCCTCGCCAGATGATACGTTCCGAGCGCGTGCTCGAAGCGCGTGTGCGTTGCACCCGGGTAAACGAGATACGCCCACCCCAACTGCCGCACGTACCTGAGCCGCTGGAATTCCGGGGTGTCGGCCAGAGCCAGGGTTGGACGATCGATCCGGATGTTGTTCCAGAGCGGATCGCGGATGATCTCGAGGTACAAGGATCGCGGCCGGTCAACCCGCGTGCGGCCCCGCCTTCCTGACGCTGTCGTCCATGTGTCCGTTGAACCTGTCGAAGTTCTTCCGGAACATCTCGGCGAGTTTCCTTGCCTGCGCGTCGTACGCGGCGGGATCGCGCCAGCTATCCCGCTGCCGCAGGGTGGATGCGGGCACGCCTGCCACGCCGGTCGGCATCGCAAGGCGGAAGATGGGATGCATCTCGGTGGCAGCGTCGTCGAGCTCGCCCGCGAGGACTGCACGGACCATCGCCCTGGTGTGCGACAGCTTCATCCTGCTGCCGACGCCGTACGGTCCACCGGTCCAGCCGGTATTCACGAGCCACACACGCGATCCGTGCTCGCGCAGCCGCTGTCCGAGCATCTCGGCGTACTTCGCTGCGGGCCAGACGAGAAAGACCGCGCCGAAGCACGCGCTGAAGGTCGCCTGCGGCTCCGTGACTCCGCGCTCGGTGCCGGCGACCTTCGCCGTATAGCCGGAGAGGAAGTAGTACATCGCCTGTTCCGGTGTGAGCCGCGAGATGGGGGGAAGCACGCCAAACGCATCGGCCGTGAGGAAGACAACGTTGCGCGGATGCCCGCCGCGCCCCGACGGTACGTGGTTGCGGATATAGTCGAGGGGGTACGAAGCGCGCG
Source organism: Gemmatimonadaceae bacterium (assembly GCA_050733695.1). GTDB lineage: Bacteria > Gemmatimonadota > Gemmatimonadetes > Gemmatimonadales > Gemmatimonadaceae > JBOHTO01. The sequence goes on from JBOHTO010000009.1 coordinate 3,663, forward strand.
TGTTCTCCGTGATGGATGCGTCCTCGAATTGAACACCGCGCGTGACCGGATCGAGGATGACGTTCTCGAGAATCGTCCCGAACATCTGGGTCGTGCGGTAGATGTCCGGCTCGCCCTCCGCCGACAGATTGATCACCTTCGCGTAGCACCCGCCCTCGAAGTTGAAGACGCCATCGTCGCCCCACCCGTGTTCATCGTCCCCTATGAGTGCGCGATCCGGATCGGCCGACAGCGTCGTCTTTCCCGTTCCCGAGAGCCCGAAGAAGAGCGCCGTGTCACCCTCGCTGCCAACGTTCGCCGAGCAGTGCATCGAGAGCACGCCCTCCTTCGGCATCACGTAGTTCATCACTGTGAACATCGCCTTCTTCAGCTCGCCCGCGTAGCGCGTCCCCCCGATGAGGACCATACGCTTCGCGAAGTCGAGGACGATGAACGTACCGGAATTGGTGGCATGTCTGGCCGGGTCCGCGTGAAACTCCGGTGCGTGCATCACGCTGAAAGTGGCGTCGAACGTCGGCAGATCGCTCGTCTCGGGGCGGACGAACATGTTCCTCACGAACAGCGAATGCCAGGCGTTGGGAGTGACGTACCGTACGGACAGCCGATGCTCCGGATGGGCACCGCAATGAAGGTCCTGAACGAAGAGCTCGTCCTGATCGTCCAGGTATCCCTGCACGTCCGCCAGCAGCGTTTCGAACCTCGCCGGCGGGAACGGCCTGTTGACCTGACCCCAATCGATGTCCTTCTCCGAGCCAGGCTCCTTCACCACGAACTTGTCGTTCGGGGACCGGCCGGTATGGGGCGCCGTTATCCCCACGAACGGCCCCATGTCGGCCAGCTCACCCTCGCCGCGCCGCAACGCGTGCTCCACCAGCTCCGCCCGGACGAGGTTCCAGTGCACGCGCCCGTTGGGCTCGAGCCCCTGCTGTTCCAGCCCGTGCGTGCTCTGCCGTTCATCGGTTTCGGCGTTCGGCTTGGTCTGCGTGGCCATCTCGATTGTCCTCGACAAAAGTGCAGTGGCTCAATCACCTGGAATATGCGGCACGTCTCTGTGGCGGGCGCGCTCCTGGGCATCCACGACCGCCACCGCGGCCATGTTGACAATGTCCTGGACGTCCGCGCCGCGTTCCAGCACGTGAACTGCTCGATGCATGCCCAGCAGGATCGGCCCGATCGCCGTCGCGCCGCCCAGGTGATCCAGAAGCTTGTAGGCTATGTTGCCTGCGCTCAGGTTCGGGAATATGAGGACGTTCGCCGGTTCCCCGAGCGCACTGAAGGGATAGTCGGTTTCCAGGATCCGCTGATCGACGGCAGTATCGGCCTGCATCTCCCCGTCCACGATGAGCGTCGCATCCCGTTCCCGCAATAACTGCACGGCTCGCGCCACCTTGGCCGACTCCGGGTGCCGCACCGACCCGAAGTTGGAGAAGGACAGCATTGCGATCCGCGGAACGATTCCAAATGTGCGTACTATGCGACTGGCGGCGTACCCGATCTGCGCCAGTTGCTCCGCCGACGGATCGATATTCACGGTCGTGTCGGCGCAGAAGATGACGTGCCGCTCGAAGACGAGCATGTACATCCCGCTCACCAGATTGGCCTTGGGGTGTGCTCCCACGACCTCCAGCGCCGGGCGGATCGTCTCCGGGTAGTGCAGGTTCACCCCCGAGACGAGGGCGTCCGCATCGCCGCACGCGACCATGCAGGAGCCGAAATAGTTGCTGTTGAGCAGGCGACGCCGTGCCTCATTGCGGCTCAGTCCCTTGCGCTGCCGGCGCTTCCACAGGAAATCGGTGTAGCGTTCCAGACTCTCCGAGGTGACCGGATCGTCTATCTCGATCCCGGCGAGCCCGATGCGGCTCTCGGCGGCGACCTTTTCGATCGCCTCGCGGGCGCCGAGCAGCACTGGCAAGGCGATCCCTTCCTCGACGCAGATCTGCGCGGCCCGGATGATCTTCGGCTCCTCCCCCTCGGGAAAGACGACTCGTCCCGGATCATTCACCGCGCGATTTATTATGCCGCGCATGATTCCCCGCGCTCGGCCGAGTCGCGCCTCGAGCTGTTCGCGGTACGCATCGAGGTCGATGAAGTCCGTAGCCACGCCGCTCGCCACCGCCGCCCAGGCGACCGCCGGTGCCACCCAGAGCAGCACCCGCGGATCGAAGGGGAAGGGGATCACGTAGTCGGGACCGAAGCATACGGACCGCAGGCCGTACAGGGCCGAGACGCTGTCGGGCACGTCCTCGCGCGCCAGCTCGGCGAGCGCGCGGGTGGCCGCCATCTTCATCTCCTCGTTCACTTCTCTCGCGCGTGCGTCCAGCGCACCCCGGAAGATGAAAGGGAAGCCCAGGACATTGTTGACCTGGTTGGGATAGTCGCTGCGTCCGGTCGCGATGATCGCATCGCCGCGCACGGCGCGAACCTCGTCCGGCAGGATCTCGGGCACCGGGTTCGCCAGGGCGAAGATGATCGGGCGCTCGGCCATCCGCCCCACCATCTCGCCGGTCACCGCGCCTGCCACCGAGAGTCCCACGAAGACGTCCGCGTCCACCAGTGCATCGGCGACGGTGCGCGCGGCGGTGGGCGCGGCAAAGCGGGTCTTGTAGGGATCCATGTCGCCGTCGCGATCGGCGTGGATGACCCCGGCGCGGTCGCACATCAGTATGTTCTCGCGCCTGACTCCCAGCCGCACGTAGTGCTCACCTGTAGCTATCGCGGCCGCGCCGGCGCCGGAGAACACGACGCGAACGTCCGCGATGTCCTTTTCCACGATGTCGATCGCGTTGAGCAGCGCCGCGCCGGAGATGATCGCGGTGCCGTGCTGGTCGTCGTGGAAGACGGGGATGTTGAGTGTGCGCCGGAGAGTCTCCTCGATGAGAAAGCAGTCGGGCGCCCGGATGTCCTCGAGGTTGATCCCGCCGACGGTGGGCTCGAGCAACTGGCAGAAGCGGATCACATCCGCAGGGTCTTCGGAGCCTACCTCGAGATCGAACACGTCCAGATCCGCGAACTGCTTGAACAGATTTCCCTTTCCTTCCATGACGGGCTTGCCGGCGAGCGCGCCGATGTTGCCCAGCCCCAGCACGGCGGTCCCGTTCGTGACCACGGCGACGAGGTTGCCCTTCGCCGTATAGCGGTAGGCATCATCCGGATTGTTCCTGATCTCGAGGCACGGCTCGGCGACGCCGGGCGAGTAGGCCAGCGAGAGATCGCGCTGATTGGCGAGTGGTTTCGTCGGCACGACCGCGATCTTGCCAGGGCGTCCGCGGGCGTGGTATTCGAGTGCGTCTTCGCGTTTCATCAGGGTCGGTCGGGTGCGTTGATCTTCTGTACACGGTGGAGGACCATGTCAGCGATGCTGCACCTGTCGGGCACCCGCCGCAAGGAGCGCGAGCCCACCCGACACGGCGATCATGGCTGGACCCGTGGGCAGATCGAAGAGAACCGAAAGCGCGAATCCCGCGATCGCCGCGGCAACCGCGGACGCGATCGCCGAGATGAACGTGCCCGCCATGCTCCGGGCTATCAGCAGCCCGGTAACCGCCGGAAGCACCAGAAAATTGAAGACCAGCATCACGCCGGCGAACTGCATCGCGAACGCGATCACGAGGCCGAGTGTGAAGTACAGAAAGAGATTCCAGAACGTGACCCGGTAGCCGAGCGTGCGCGCCGTCTCCCGATCGAAGGATACGAAGAGGAACTCCTTGTAGAACAGGAGATGCACGGCCAGCACCGGAATCGCGATGCCGAGGAGCACGTACGTGTCGGCGCGGGTGAGGCCAAGGATGTTGCCGCTCAGGAACAGGTCGTGTGCTTCTCCGGCCGTCGCCTTGGATATCAGGATGATCCCGATCGCACCCGCGACGACATACGTGACGCCGATCGTGGCATCCGGCGGTATGCGCGCGCGTCCGCCGCCGCCGGCTCCGAAGAACAGCGCACCCGCGAACGTCACGATCAGCGAGGCGACCAGCGGGTGCGTCGAGAGCGGGAGCAGCCAGCCCATCCCCGCCATCCACATTGCGAGCGCGATCCCCGCCGAGGAGAGCTGTGCGAGCGCCGCGCCGACGAATACGATCCGGCGCAAGACCACGTATACTCCCAGGGCGGCGCAGGCGACGGCGATGACGAGCGAGCCGTACAACGCCTCGCGGAAAAGCAGAACGGTCTCGAGCATCACCGTCCTCCCCGGGGGGTCTTCGTGCGCCGCGCAACGACTATGCGGTGGCCGCCGAACGACTCCACGTCCACGGGTATGCCGTAGATGGCACCGAGCGTCGACTGATTCATGATCTCGTCGACGGCGCCGATCCGGAACCTCCCCTCGAAGACGAGTCCGATCCGCTCCACGTAGTTGGCGACCTCGTTGAGCGCGTGGCTCACCATGAGCACGGTGATGCGGTCGCGCTCGTGCAACTCGCGCACGAGCCCGAGGATCTGTGTGGAGGAGAGCAGGTCCATCCCGGTCGTGGGTTCGTCCAGAACCAGGAGGTTGGGCTTGCCTACGAGTGCGCGCGCGATGAGTGTGCGCTGCTTCTGCCCTCCTGAGAGCGCTGTCAATGCACGATCCGCGAGGTCGGCGATCCCCACGTGGTCGAGCGCGGCGCAAGCGAGCTCGCGGTCGCTGCGTGAAGGGCGCCGGCCGAGGCCGATGCGGTCGTAACGCCCCATGAGAACGACATCTATCACCTTGAGGGGGTAGCTGTAGTCGACCTGATCGCGCTGCGGCACGTAGCCGAAACGCAGGTCGGGCGATCGCTCGACGCTCCCCGAAATCGGGGGGTGCGTGCCGAGTATCGCCCGCAGAATCGTCGTCTTGCCCGACCCATTGGGTCCAACGAGCCCGAGGAAATCGCCCTCGGGAATGTCGAAGCTGAGGTCGCACAGCACCGCGCGACGCCCATACCCGAGCGTCGCCCGGTCGAACGATACCAAGTCAGTCACAGTCCCCCTCCGTCGTTCCCGCGACAATGGAAATCCACTCGTCGCTCCGTCATTTCTCCTTCGTCATTCCCACGAAAGCGGGAACCATTCCTATTCCTGGCTCGATCATTGGAGCGCTGTGAAGAGCTGGCGGATGTTGTAATCCATGACCATGACGTAGTCCTGGAGCCCATCCATACCGCCCACGGAGGGCGGAAGGATGAGCACCTTCGCGCCAGTCCTGGAGGCGACGAAATCCGCCGTCTTCCGATCATAGAACGGCTCCATGATTATCACGTCGGCGCCTGTCCGCCGCATCTGCAGGATCAGCCCCGCAAGATGCGATGGCGAGGGCGGCACGCCGGGCTTGGGCTCCATGTAGCCGACTATGTCCATCCCCGTGAAATCCGCGAAGTAGTTCCAGCTCGTGTGCCAGGCAACGACCGGCTTCCCTCGTATCACGTCCAGCATCCCCTGCCAGGATCCGACGGTCGCGTCCAGCTTCGCCTCGAAGGCGTCAGCGTTCCGCGCATAGGTCGCGGCCCCACGTGGATCGAGCGCGGTGAAGCGCTCCTGGAACAGCCGCGCGATCCTCTTCGCGTTGGCGGGATCCAGCCAGTAATGCGGGTTGCCGAGTGGATGCACGTCGCCCATCGAGCGGTCCGCGTTCACCTTCACGTCGAGAACGGGGATCACCTGCGACACGTCGATGTAGCCGGGCCCGCCGGGCCTGATATCCGTGTTACGCGCACCGTCGATGAGCAGCGGAAGCCAGCCCGCTTCGAGGCCGAGCCCCACGAGGGCAAGCGCGTCCGCATCGCGCAGCTCGAGAACAAAACTCGGCTTGGCGTCCACGAAATGCGGATCCTGATAGCCGGCGCTGATGTGTTCAACGGAAATACGCTCGCCCCCAACCGCGCGCGCGATATTGTACAGGTCAGTGGTCGTGGTGACCACATCGAGCTGTGCCGCGGCCGGCCGCAGGGGGGAAACCAGCGCCAGCGCCGCAAAGAGAGTCAGTGAGCGATGTCGAGCGATCATGGCAATAACTCCTCGGCGCAGGGCGCCGTGAACGTCAGAACGGGTGAGGCCTGTGCGGGCCGATAGCGATCGTCATCTGGAGCAGAAGGCGGTTGATCGGATCATCCCGTTCCGGCATCAGCCGCTCCACGCCCGCAACCAGCTTCGAGAATTCGCTGGGATGCAACTGCAAATAGCCCGATACTGCCTTGAGAACCTCGCCGGCTCTCTCGGGCTCCTCCAGCCAGTCGTAGCGCGCACCGATGAACCAGCGCCGGTCGAGCTGGTAGCGGGCGAACACGTAGGCCCCCTCGAAGTTGCCGCTGGCCCCCTCGAACAGTGCGAAGACGCCCGGTGCCGCCGGGAGTTCGGATGCATCCGGCTCATCGTTGAACTGGCGCATCGCCTCCGCCTGCAGAATGAACGATCGGTACAGGCCCTGTCCGAGCGGACGCCAGCGGTACGTGAAATCGATCGCCGCGATGCTTTGCCGTGCGTTGACACCGGCCTCACCCTCGAAGCCGGGGCATGCAACCTCGCCGAACGGGTCCTGTGCGCTCATGCACTGCACCGGCTGCGGGCGCTCACCGGTCGCCGCGCTCGCGGAGAGTTCCATGTTCGCGTTCCGGGTGATGTCCCAGTAGTTGCGGACTCGCGCGACGTAGCCGAGTCCGAAGACAGACTCGCTCGCCGGCTCCAGCGTCTCGAATTCGCTCTCTGCTTCTTCATGTCCGTGCTCGGCATGCGCCTCGCCCGGGAACTGCTCGACCACCGAAAGCTGAACCTCCTGGTAGAAGCCGAACGGTGCGAAGACGCGGCTGAACCATAGCCCGTCGGCCTTGAGCCCGTGATCACCGAGGAAGCGCTGCACAACGTACGGATATTCGAGAGTGTGCAGCTCCGCGCGATGCGTGGTGTTCTGCTTGCCGATCGGCAGACTGAACCGGCCAAGACGGAGTTGGCTCTGCCACGGGAAGGCGAGCGTCGAGACGTAGGCCTCCTCGATGGCGAACCCCTCGAGATCCGAGATGCCGAAGATGAAGTCGCCGCGAAAGTAGGGATCCACAGCGGCCTGGAAGGCCAACTCCACTTCGCGCACGTCGAATCGTCGCCCGCTCTCGAGTGTGCTCCTCTCGGCCGATAGATCGGCTACGAAGTCTCCGATCACGCTGATGCTCGGGAGCAACATCGGGTTGACGGGTCCAGGCGTTGCCTGCTGTCCTCCCCTCGCACCGGGGGCGGTGGGGGGCGTGGGCAGCCGATCGGGGAGGGGCAGCCGTTGCGGCTCGTTGCGTATGCGCTCGATCTCCTGGATGAGAAAGAGCGAGTCGCGGCGTGCGCGCGCAGCCGAATCCACCGCGGTGCTGTCGCGCCGGGTCGTATCACTCTGAACGGTATCGCGCTGGGTGGTCGTGTCGCGCTGCTGGGCAAACGCAGGGCTCGCGAAGAGGAGCACGAGCGCGATGCTGATGATTGCGGATTTCATTGTCTCCCACGGGTGAAGGTGAGCGCCGTATCAGCGGCGCGGAGCTTCAGGTCGTGGGAGGTGCGCGCGGTGGGTGGGAGAGTCCTGTGGGTGCGGTGACCGGGGCCGCAGTGAGCGTCTCTGCGGGGTTGAACGCGTGCTCGGCGGAGGGCATCGCGATGCGTGCCGAGGCGGGTCTGCCGAGGAGGTGCTGAGCTGTGCATGCCGGGCAGATGGTCTCGTCGTGCGCCGGCTGCTGCTGTGGAGCCTGGACATCGAATACGGCCCGCGACAACTGCGCAGCCGGTGGCTCGGCGAACGGAACGACCAGAATGGCGAGTTGGGCGATCGCTGCGCAGATCGCACCGAGCCGGAAGAACCGGCCCCGTTCGCCGCGGAAAAGGGATTCCCGCTTTCGGGGGGATAACAGCAGGGGAGTGTCGCGGGAAAGGGATTCCCGCTTTCGCGGGAGCGACAGCCAGGGCGCCTGGCGCGGGGAACCGGGAAGGCTGTTGGTCACTCGCAGCATACCCCGGTCATCCTACACGGATCCCACCGCGTCCGCCAGATAGCCGCGCAGGCGGTCCAGCATACGGCGGTCGGTTGCGATATGATCGTCGCCTTTCGGTGTCTCGATGATCTTCGGGATCGTTGCGAGGCGCGAGTCTGTCATCACGCGGCGGAAAGGCGCCTCGCCGATCGCGCCTTCCCCGATCAGCTCGTGGCGGTCGCGCCGCGAGCCGAGCGGAAATTTCGAGTCGTTGAGGTGCAGCATGCCAAGGCGGTCCAGTCCGATCGTGTCGTCAAACCGCGCGATCACGCCTTCGAAATCGCCGATCAGATCGTAGCCGGCGGCGAAGATGTGCGCGGTGTCGACGCAGACGCCGACACGCGAACGCTGTTCGGCTGGTATCAGTTCGAGAAGCACGGCCATCTCCTCGAAGTTCGAGCCGATCACGGTGCCGGCGCCGGCCGTCATCTCCATGAGCAGACGCGTGCGCACCGGAGTTCGCGAAAGCGCCTCACTGATCGCGTCCGCATTGCGCTCGATTCCGCTCGCACGGTCGTCCATGAAGTTGCCCGGGTGCGAGACGAGGAAGTCGAGTCCGAGTGCCTCGCAGCGCTCGAGTTCGGCGATGAAGGATCCTGTCGAACGGGCTCTGAGCAGCGGGTCGGGCGAGGCCAGGTTGATCAGGTAGCTGTCGTGGGCGCTCGTCACTCCTACATCCGTCTCCGCGAGCGCGCGCCTGAATGCGGTGCACTCCTCCGCATCGCACCGCCGTTCCGCCCAGCGGTTCGCCTGTTTGGAGAAGATCTGCATGGCCGTGGCGCCGATGGCGCCGGCGCGGGTGGGGGCCGACGCCGTTCCGCCCGCCGTGGAGACATGGGCCCCGAGAAGAAGCGGAGTCGCTGCCTCCGTTGCGCTCAACGCCCGCCCGTATTCTCGCGAAGCCACTGCAGCGGATCAACGGCGCGGCCGCCGGGTCTGATCTCGAAGTGCAGGTGCGGCGGCAGCTCCGGATCGGCGCTGCCAACGGCGCCGATCACTTCACCCTTGCTCACGATCGCGCCCTGCTGCACGTCGATCCTGCCCAGCGAGCCATAGATGGAATAGTCTCCGCCGCTGTGCTGGATTATGACCGTGAGCCCGTAGGTTCCGAATGGCTGGGCGACCTTGACTTGGCCGCTCGCCACGGCCGTCACGGCCGCACCGTTGTTCGCGGCGATGCCGATGCCGTTCCAGCGCGTGGTCGTGTTGTTCGGGTTCACCACGCGGCCGAAGTGGTAGATGATGTCCCCGTCCACCGGCCAGTCGAAGCGGCCGATGTCGCGGGTGGAGAAGGTGCTGGCCTCGCGACCACCAGTTCTCGCAGCCATTCGCCGCCTCGCCGCCTCGAGCTCCTCGATCACGCCCGCGAGGCGCGTCTCGTCACGCGCGATGCGTTCGAGCCGGGCCTGCGTCTGGTTCGCGCTGCGCTGCACCCTCGCGAGCCGGCGCTCGCGCTCATCTTCCAGTCCCCGCAGCCGCATCTCCTCGGATGCCTTCTCGCTTCTGTTCTCCTCTATGTCGCGCCGCAGCCGGACCAGGAGGCGGCGCTGCCTGCTGATCTGTTCGGCGAGATCGTCAACCCGCGTGACCAGCGCGCGATCGCGCCGTGCGAGAAGGTGCAGATACTTGTATCTCGCAATGAGCTCGCCGAAGGATTCCGCCGACAGCAGGACTTCGAGGGAGTACAGCGGGCCACGCTTGTAGATGTCCGTGAGCCGCTGGCGCAGCACGGCTCGCTTCACCACACGCTCGTCTTCCGCACGGACGAGGTTCGCGGTCGCTTCATCCACCTCGCGGTTGATGGCGCCGAGCTGGCTGTCGAGCGAACGAACAACGCGCGCCGTCGCTTCCGCCTGGCGCTCGAGATTGGTGACCTCCTCCGACAGGCTGTGGACGCTGCTTCGAAGCTGTGACATCCGCCGCTCGAGCTCCGCGCGTTCGCGGCGCACCCGCTCCAGTTCCGCGCGTTCGGCGTTGAGCCGCTCCTCCGGAGTCTGCTGCTGCGCGAGCGCCGGCGCACCGGGCACGAGGAGCAGGATGGCGATCAGCCCCCCGACGAGTGAACGATTCAGACGCGGCGTAGGTGCCTCCCCACCGAGAACGCGCTTCCGAGCAGCCCGAGCAGCGCACCGCACATCACACCCGCGATGGCCACGTTGCGATCGAAGAAGGCGGTTTCGATGAAGTAGCGGCTGATCAGGGAACTGGCCAGCCACGTGAGGAAGAGTGCAAGCGCTCCACCGAGGATTCCCTTCACGAATCCCTCGATCAGGAACGGCCGGCGGATGAAACCGTCGGTCGCCCCCACGAGGCGCATGATCGAGATCTCACGCGCACGGGCCAGCACGGCCATCCGGATCGTTGCGCCGATTATGATGACGGCGACCGTGGCGAAGGCGAGTCCGAGCGCGAGGCCGGTGACGGTGGCGATCGTGCGAAGCCGATAGAGATTCCTGACCCATTCCTCGCCGAATCTCAGGTCGTCGATGAACGGGTATGTTCCCACGCGCGCAGCGACCGCTTCCACAGTGACCGGATCGCGGAATCCTGGTTCGAGACGGACCTCGATCGACGCTGGAAGAAACTCCTCGCTGAACACGTCCCGAAACTCACCCAGCTCGGCGCGCGCCTTCTCGAGTGCGTCCTCCTTGGTCACGTATCGCACGCTGGCGACTTCCGGAAATGCACCGATGTCTCCCATCGCCGCCGCCGCCGCCGCCACCGGCGTTCCGTCCGCGAGGAAGGCGCGAATCTCGACCCGATCCTCCACGCGCCGCAGCGCGTCGCGGATGTTGAGCGCCACGAGTCCGAAGAGTCCGAACGCGAACAACGATACGGCTATCGTCGTGATCCCGAGCACGCTGAGAAGCGGGGCTCGGCGGAAGGTGAGCAGCGCCTCGCGCATGGACAGTCTCACGAGGAACGCTCCAGCGCCTTGCGAGGCGGCTCGGCGGAATCGTAGACTATCCGGCCGGCGTCGATCTCGATCGTGCGGTAATCGGTTCGGCGGATGAGGTCGAGATCGTGGGTCGCCATCAGCACGGCCGTACCCGAGGCGTTGATCTCGCGCAGGAGCTGGAAGATGCCGCGCGTCGCACGCTCATCGAGATTGCCCGTTGGCTCGTCCGCGATGAGGACGAATGGATCGTTCACCAGCGCACGCGCGATGGCGACGCGCTGCTGCTCGCCGCCCGACAGCTCTTGCGGCAGACTCGATGCCTTGGACGCGAGCCCGACCTGCGTGAGGAGACGACCGACGCGGCCGGGGATGGTGTCGCGCCGCGCGCCCGTCACCTCGAGAGCGAACGCGATGTTCTGCTCGGCGGTGCGGTCCTCGAGCAGGCGAAAGTCCTGGAAGACGATTCCGAGCTTGCGCCGCAGCTTCGATATGTCGCCCTGCCGCACCTCCATGGAGTTGACCCCACTCACGCGAACCTCGCCGAGGGTCGGGCGTTCCTCCATGAAGATGAGCTTGAGGATGGTGCTCTTGCCCGCGCCGCTCGGTCCCGTGAGGAAGACGAGCTCACCCCTCGCGACGTGGAACGAGACATCGTTCAGAGCGAGGCCGGTCCGCGGATACTCCTTGGTCACGCCAATGAACCTGATCATGCGGGGGCTTCGGCGGCCGACGGCGACGACGCTTCCGCCTCCAGTGCGTCGGGGTCGTCCAGCAGCCGCCAGCTCGCGCTGGCCGTCAGCGTGTCGACGACAGCCTTCAGCAGGCCGATGAGGATCGGCCCGATGAGGATGCCCGCGATGCCGAACGTATAGACGCCCGTCACGAGCCCCACGAACATCCAGTAGAAGTTCAGCACCTTCGACTTCTCCGCTGCGAGCTTGGGGCGGAGAAAGGTCGACAGAAGCACCGTATTGATGACGAACCCGGCGATCACCATGAGCGATGCGGCAACCGGTGAATCGCGGAAGATCAGCAGCCAGAGAGCGACAGGGACGTACACCGACCAGGATCCGACTATGGGGAAGAACCCGATGATGAAGGAGATGAGTGCCAGTACCACGGCAAGCGGAACGCTGAAGATGAGATTGAGGGCGAGAATGATGACCGACTTGATCAACTGCGTGAGCAGCGTCGCGTATATCGCGCCATACAGCACACCTCCCACGTTGCGACGCAGTGTCGCACCGAGTTCGGCGTAGCGCGGGGGGATCTTCACCCGCAGATACGAACCGATGCGCTTTGCGTCCGTGAGAACGTAGAACGCCGTGAAAATGAATATGGTCGTGGAGATCGCGAACTGCACCAGGGCGTCCTGAAGCATGTCCGGGATCTCGCTACCGTAGTCCGCGGCTCGGACCACCCAGTCCCGGATCTGTGCCGTTATGCCTTCCTCGGGAACGAACGGATATCCACGCAGCGCGTTGTCGATCTGCACGACGATCTCATCCTGATGCGTGGCGATGTACTCCACCACCGCTCTCACCTCGATGTAGCTGTAAACGACGGCCGCGACCACGGGAATGATGACGACGGAGAGAGCGACGATCGCACCGGCCGCGGAGCTGTGCAGCGTCTTTGCGAGACGCTTGTAGAGCGGGCGCATGTACACGGCGATTATCACGCCAAGGATTGCGCCGATGATGACCGTCCGCACCATCCACACGAACAGCCCGACGACGATCACGAAGAACAGCGCCGTGATGACGATCTTGCGAAATTCGGGCAGTGTCACGTCCGCGACTCGCGAATTGGCGCGCCGTTCGACGCGCCGCCGATCGGTCGCTGCCGCCGCCTGCACTGGTTCCGACTCGTCAGCTTCGGCCATTACCGGAGTGCCTGCTCCAGATCCGCGATGAGGTCGCCGGCGTCCTCGATGCCGATGCTCAGGCGGAGAAATCCGTCGGGGATGCCCAGCTTCGCCCGCTCCTCGGATGTCATGTGTGCGTGCGAGGTGTAGCGCGGCTCGGAGACGAGTGAATCCACGCCACCCAGACTCGGCGCGTGCGTGAACAGCTTGAGCCGGCGAATGCACCGATCGGCCGCCTTGCCGCCGCCGGCCAGCTCGATCGCCATCATGCCGCCGAACCCGTCCAGCATCGCCCGCGCGACCTCGTGATCCTGGTGCGTCGTGAGCCCCGGATAATGGACGACGCGTATTTCCTTGCGGTCGGCGCACCACTGCGCGATCCGCATCGCGTTCTCGTTCTGCCGCCGCACGCGCACCTCGAGCGTCTTGAGCCCGCGCTCCAGCAGCCAGCAGGCGAAGGGGTCGGGTGCCTGTCCCCAGACCATCATCTTCTGGCGCACTTCCTCGACATACGACGCCGTTCCCAGCACCGCTCCACCGAGCGCATCGTGATGGCCGTTCAGATACTTCGTGGCCGAGTGAATTATCACGTCGGCGCCATGCTCGATCGGACGGAGATTGATCGGGCTCGCGAACGTCGAGTCGATGACAAGCGCGAGTCCGGTCTCCTTGGTCAGATAGCTGATCGGCCGCAGGTCCAGCACGCGACAGGTCGGATTCACGGGTGACTCGACGAAGATCGCGCGCGTTTCCTTGCGGATGCGCTTCCGCCAGCCGCGAGTCTCGAGCGGATTCACCAGCGTGATGTTGATACCGAGCGCGCCGAGCTCCTGCGTGAGCAACCGGTGCGTCCCGCCGTAGAGCCAGTGGCTGGCGAGCAGGTGGTCGCCCGGACGCAGGAGCGCCAGCAGCGCGCACGCGGTGGCCCCCATGCCGCTCGCCAGGACCAGCGCGGATTCTGTCCCCTCGAGTGCCGCGAGTCGGCGCTGCACCAGTTCGGCGTTCGGCGAGTTGCCGTAGCGCGGATAGCGAAGCCCCTCCGCCGTGCCCGCCTCCTGAACGAAGTTGACCGACTGATACAGGGGCGACACGACCGGGTCGTCGGTGGCAGCGTGCTCCGCGCCGCCGTGAAGGGCGAGCGTGGACAGCTCCCACGCTCGCGCCTTGCGTGGCGAGCCGGAGGGCGACGCGGGAGAAGGGGGAGGGGGAGGGGGAGGGGGAGTCATTTCCTGGTCATTCGTGATGCGTACTCATGCGAGGAATCGGCGTCTGCCGCCGGAGTCGAGGTCGGGCTTCACGACGCGTATGATCTCCGACGGTGCGGCGCCGACGACATCGCGCAGAACAACATCCCCTCGCGGGAGACTGTCGTCTATGCTGACCTCTGCCAACTCGCTCCTCCGCGGCCCGTGCACCCACGCCAGTTCGCCCTGGATCAGAAGTCGCAGTGCGGCCTCGCCCGAGTTCAGGCGGACCATGGGGCCACGCTCGGCATCTCGTGCGCTCGTGGCGATCAGCCGCGCGACCCGGAGTGGAGGACTGAAGCCGCGCGCAGCCTCCTTCGCGTTCACTCCCGCGTGCCCACGGTCACGTAGCCGTCCTGCAGACGCATGACCAACCGCCTGCGGCACAGGTCCGCGAGCGCACTGGCGGCCTCAGCCGGCTCCAGCGCCGCCGCACTCGCGGCCTGGGCCGCACTCGCATGACCGAGGCGATACATGGTCTCCCACAGCCGACGCTCGCCTTCCGCGAGCGGACCCGCCACGACCGCCGCACCGTCATCCAACTGAACGACGAGCGCCAGGTCGTGCCTCTCGAGCACGGCCTCGATCGCATCGAGATGCGATTCGCTCACACCGCGCAGCAGGAAGTAGATGCTGCTGCCGGACGCGCGATGCTGCAGCAGCAGCTTCGCCACCACCTCGTCGGCGCACGAGAAATCGAGCAGTCCCACGTGCGTGAAATCGATGATGGTCACGGCTTCGCCGAGCGAGTCGGCGAGCTGGTGTTCGATCTGGGTGCGCACGGCCGCGCCGGTCGGGCGTGTGACGAGATCGGTGTATACCTCGCACACGCTGTGACGCAGCACCGAGCCGAGATCGATATGGTTTATCACTTCGTCACCGCCCGCTCGGGAATGGTTATCTGCATCTGTGCCCCGGGAAAGAACGGAAGCTTCTCCGCCAGGGGCACGTCGTCGTCCCAGCTCGGAAGAATCGCGATGCGCGCCGTGCCGCTCCTCACAGCGAGCTTGCCGTCCCACCGGCCCACATACCGCCTGACGCCGGCGAGCCCCTGGCCTCTCCCCGGATCGCGGAAGCGACTCACCCCGCGGATAACGGCTTCCTCCAGCGCCATCGCATCGTCCCAGCGATCGCTCGCCGGCCGTCCCTGCGCGCTCTCCAGCGAACGGCGGAAGCCCATGCCTGCATCGCACACGGCGATCACCACAACGCGGCGGCCGAGCCGCTTCTGCCAGAGGTAGGTCTGGACAGCCACCCAGCCGCCTCGCCCGGCGTGCTCCACGATGTTCTGGCAGGCCTCCGAGAGAGTCATGGCGAAGCCCATCGTCGCGCGCGCGTCGAGGTGAAGCTCACCCGTGAGGATGGCCTGCGCCCGCTGCTGTATGCGCCCGACGATGTCGTGCACGTCCTCACTCCCGGCGACCGCCGTGATCTCGAGCAGCACATCGCTCTCGCCGTGCGGCCGCGAGCGGGGAACCGAGCCGTGCATGTCGAACAACGCTTCGGCGTGGCCGAAGAAGCCTGCCCGCGCCCAGTAGGATGCCGTCTTCTCGGCCTCCGGCGCAGCGAAGGCGGGACGCTCGGCGCGCGACTGTGCGAGCGTGAGCAGCGCCGTGAGGCCATAGGGCGAAGCCCACCTTGTGTGGCGGGCGTCGACGAGGATCTTCTCATCCAGCGGGAGTGGCGCGAGCTGCTCGAGCATCTGCTCGAAAGTGCTGTCATCGAGGGAAGGTGGAACGGGGATGACCGTGGTCACTTTACGGCGAGCTCTCCGCGCAGATGGTGAGCGAGCCCCGTCGCGCCACGGTGCTCGAAGTTGCGGGCCGCTGCCCGATGGGCCGCCGCGATCGCGCTGCCCAAGTTATCACCCGCGACGAGTCTTGAGAAATAGGTCGCTCCCCACACGTCGCCACACCCCGTGGGATCGCCCCCGGCATCGTCCCCGGGAACATGTCTGCCGCTTCGTGCCGGTTCCGCGGCAACGAGCGCCGTCCTGATGGGGCCGCTTCCGCCGGGTCGTCCACTGGCGCCCTCGAGCGCGTGCGAACGCCGCAGGTCGTCGAGACGATCGAAGTCGGCCGCCGCAAAGTACACCGCACCGCGGCTCCCGAGCGTAACCACGAGGCAGCGCACACCGGCATCGAGCGCTGTGGCCGCGAGCGCCATCGGATCGGGTGCCATCAGAGCCATCTCCCTTTCGTTCACCTGCAGGAGATCGAAGCACTCGCACCACTCGCGAACGGCGATCAGAGGGCGCGGTGTGCGAAGCCCATCGGGTCGCACGGCGAGGAGGAGAGAGTGGAGATCACAGTAGATCGGACCGCGAAAGTGCTGGCGTACGAGTCGCGCAGTGTCCAGGTCGAGCTCGAAGCCGCTGATGAGGTTGATGTACAGTGCATCCAGATCGCCCAGAAGCGGCTGAAGTCCCACCCAGCTCCATGCCGGCACGCCCCCCGTGAGCCGCTCTGTTCGCACCTCGTCGCTCTGGTAACGGAGCTCGACGCGATTGTTGCGGTAGGGAACCTCGACTAGAGCCGCGTCCGGCGCGAGTCGGCGCAGTGCGCTCAGAAAATCGCGCGCCCGCTGGGCGAGGTCGAAGCCGATCTTCATCACGGGCACCATTTCCCACCCGGCCGGGAGGGCCGCGTCGAACGCGGTGAGGGCGTACGTGATGCCGCCCCACTCCTCGATGGGGTGCGAGCCGCGCGATGCCCCGCGCCCGTGGATGACGTCCCAGACGAAGGATCCGATGATTCCGATTCGCTTCACACCTTTCCCAGCGACTGTGCCTTGAATGCGGCCACTGCACCAACGATCCCGGCGGTCCCGGGCAGCTCGCCGGGCACGATCCGGCAGGCCTCCACGGCGGGACGGAACGCCCGGCGCTTCACCTCCGTGAGCAGCGGCTCGAAGAGACGCTCGCCTGCCTGCGTCACGCCGCCCGCAATCACTACCGTGTCCGGATTGAAGATGTTGAGAAGATTCGCGACTCCCGCGCCAAGGAAGCGCGCGGTGTCGCGCACTATCTCGTTCGCCAGCGCATCGCCATCCGTCGCCGCGTCATAGACCGTCTGTGACGTGATCGCTTCCAGGTTGCCATCGACCATCGCCACCAGTGTCGACGATTCCGGCTCACGCTCGAGCGCCTCACGCGCCCGGTCCGCGATCGCAGTGCCCGACGCGTATGCCTCGAGACATCCGTAGTTGCCGCACTTGCAATGTCGCCCCGTCATGTCGATCGTGGTGTGCCCTATCTCACCAGCAACATCCGAGCTGCCGTGGTAGAGCTCGCCCTCGAGTATCAGGCCGCCGCCGATCCCGGTTCCGATCGTGAGCCCCACGACGTTTCTGCCGCCGCGGGCAGCACCCTGCCACCATTCGCCGTAGGTTGCGCAGTTGGCATCGTTGTCGATTGCGGCGGGCAGATCAACGGCCGCGGAGATGCGGTCGCGCAGCGGGAAATCGCGCCAGCCCAGATTGGGCGCGACGATGACGAGCCCCTTCTCTCGATCGAGCGGCCCCGGTGCGCCGACACCGACGCCGAGAAAGTCCGTCCGCGCCGCGCCGGTCTCCGCGCGCGTGTCCGAGATGACCATCTCGATGCTGTGCAGAATGCGGTCGACGACCTCTTCCGCGCCCTGTTCTGCCCGCGTAGGCTGGCTTCTCACCGCGATCTGCCGGCTACCATCCTCCGTGAGTGCACCCGCGACGATGTTCGTTCCGCCGAGGTCGACACCGATGATGTAACGCTTGCGCTTTCTGGCGGCCATCGATCAATACCTCCGCGCGAGTGGAGTCGCCGAACGGTGTGCGAGGGCGCGGGCCGTGACCTCGGCGGCGGTGAAGAGCCGCACGCACTCCCGGCTGGCGCTGTCGAGGATGTAGCCCCTGCCGTGTCGCGGGCAAGTGTTCCTGACACATGGGACGCACGGCAGCTCCGGGTGGCGGAGTAGCAGGTGTCCCTCGCCGAGGGGTCCGGTAACAGCGGGATCACCGGCGCCCCACAGGGAAACCGTGGGCGTGCCTACCGCGGCGGCCAGGTGCAGAGGGCCGCTGTCGTTCGTCACGAGCAGCGCGCACTCCGAGAGCGCGGCGGCTAGCAGTGGAAGATCCGTGCGTCCTCCCATGTCGACTGCCACGGAACCCGCCACCGCCGCGGTGAGGTTCCGCTCATGCGGACCGCCGAAGACAATGACCCGTTCACCTCGCGCGACCAGCGCGTGCGCGACATCTGCAAAGCGTTCCGCATCCCACCGGCGCGAAGCAGCGTTGCTCCCAGGGAACAACCCGATGGTTGCGCGCGCGGTGTCGCCCGCCAGCGCTAGCCAGCGCTCGCGCAGCGCGGCCGGAATCGCGACTCCCGGGACGGGCGGGCTACCGGCTGGAGAGCGATCGCCGGTGACGAGCGTGAGAAAACGGGCCGCGCGATGCACGCCGGCGTACATCCGTCTATCCAGGATGTCCGTGAGCAACGGGGCGCGCGAGTGCGCGTCGATGCCACGCCGCTCCCGGACGCGACCCGCGCGAAACAGAAGCGCGGACGAAAACGAAGGCGGCAGAATGATCCCGCGATCGTATCGCCGCGCCCGCAACGCGCGCACGCCACGCAGAAACCCGCGCGCGCCGCGGTCCAACGGAATTGCCGTTCTGCCGGGAAGCGCGAGCGCGAGGAGCGGCTCCAGCCAGCGCGCAATGAGAATATCGGCTGCGGGCGCCGCTGCCAGCGCGGGAAGGGACATGACCAGGTCGCCGAGGTGGTTTGGGGCGCGGATCACTGTCCGCCGCGAGCCGCCGGAACGAGTGCCCTCGCGGGCACGGCTCATTCATCCACCTGGAGCACGGCGAGAAACGCCTCCTGCGGAATTTCCACGGCGCCCACCTGCTTCATCCTCTTCTTGCCCTCCTTCTGCTTCTCCAGGAGCTTGCGCTTGCGCGTGATGTCCCCGCCATAGCACTTGGCGAGCACGTTCTTGCGCAACGCCTTGACCGTGGATCGCGCGATGATCTTCGTTCCGATCGCCGCCTGGATGATCACTTCGAACAACTGTCGCGGGATCAGCTCCTTGAGCTTGTCGGCGATCCGGCGGCCCCACTCGAACGCCTTGTCGCGATGAATGATCACGGAGAAGGCATCCACCGCGTCGCCGTTGATGAGCATGTCCAGCTTCACCAGGTCGCTCCGGCGATAGTCCAGCATCTCGTAGTCGAGGCTCGCGTAGCCGCGGCTGATCGTCTTCAAACGATCGTAGAAGTCCAGAATGATCTCGCCAAGAGGAAACTCGAAGTCGAACTCGACGCGCGACGTGTCGATGTAGCTCATGTTCCGGTACACACCGCGGCGCTCGTTGCCAAGCGTCATGATCGGGCCGATGTACTCGGCGGGCGCCACGATGCGGGCCTTCACGAACGGCTCCTCTACGTGGTCCACGACGGAGCCGTGCGGCATCTTCGACGGATTCTCGAGCAGTTCCTTCGTGCCGTCAACACGGTAGACGTGGTATTCGACGTTGGGCACCGTCGTGACGAGATCGAGCCCGAACTCGCGTTGCAGCCGTTCCTGCACGATCTCCATGTGCAGCAGCCCCAGAAAGCCGGCACGGAAGCCAAAGCCGAGCGCCGTTGATGTCTCGGGTTCGTAGTGCAGCGATGCGTCGTTGAGCTGAAGCTTCTCCAGGGCATCGCGGAGATTCTCGTAGTTCGCCGTGTCCGTCGGATAGATACCGGCGAACACCATTGAGTGGACGTCCTGGTAGCCCGGCAACGGCTCGGCGGCCGGGCGGGATGCGTCGAATACCGTATCGCCGACCCGCGTCTCCTTCACGTGCTTGACGCTCGCGACGACGTAACCCACCTCGCCCGGGCGCAACGCATCGGATTTCACCTGGCGAATCTGGGGGTAGCCGACCTCCGTGACATCGTACTCATCCTCCCCGGCGCCGAAGCGGATCTTCATCCCCGGCTGAAGCGCCCCGTCCACGACGCGAACGGTGGGGATGGCACCGCGATACCGGTCGTAGTACGAATCGAAGATGAGCGCGCGCAGCGGTGCGTCGGGATCGCCCTCGGGCGGCGGGACTCGTCGCACGATCGACTCGAGCAGCTCGGAGATGCCCAGCCCTTCCTTGGCGCTAACCAGCAGGATGTCATCGGGGTCGGCGCCGATGAGATCGTGCACCTCCTGCTTCCGCCGGTCAGGTTCGGCGCCCGGGAGATCGATCTTGTTGAGGACCGGGATGATCTCGAGGCCGGCGTCCATGGCCAGAAAGAGATTCGACAGCGTCTGCGCCTGGATACCCTGCGACGCGTCGACGACGAGAATCGCTCCCTCACAGGCGGCGAGCGAGCGCGACACTTCGTAGGTGAAGTCGACGTGGCCCGGCGTATCGATCAGGTTGAGCTGGTACGTTCGGCTGTCCGCGGCGGCGTAGCTCATGCGCACGGCGTTGAGCTTGATCGTTATCCCGCGCTCGCGCTCGAGGTCGAGCTGGTCGAGCATCTGGGCCTTCAGATCACGCTTCTGAATCGTCCCGGTCGCCTCGATGAGCCTGTCGGCGAGCGTGGACTTGCCATGGTCGATGTGGGCGACGATGCAGAAGTTGCGGATGTGATCGAGCTTCAAGCGGAACTCGCGCTGCGAGGAAACCGGACGGCGGGGATGGAATCCTCAAATATAGCCGGGCGAGAATCCGGGTCGCCTGCGGATCACATCATGGACGGCGGCCGCCGTCTTTCCACGCGCGGCTCGGGACGGGACTCTCGTTGCGGTTCGCTGCGCCGCTCGGGCCTTCGCTCAACGCGCGGCTCGGGCCTCGACTCCCGCCGCGGTTCCACGCGCGGCTCGGGCCTCGACTCCCGCCGCGGCTCCACACGCGGCTCGGGCCTCGACTCCCGCCGCGGCTCCACGCGCGGCTCGGGCCTGCGTTCGACGCGAGGCTCCGCGCGAGGTTCAGGGCGACGCTCCACTGACTCCGGTCGGCGCGTGGCGTCGGGCTGTGGACGTGATTGCACGCGCGACTCGGAGCGCCGAGCTGCAGGGGGCGTGGCGGGCCGCCTGGACTGCGGCTCAGCGCGACTCACGCCGCCTCCCACGCGGCGCGGAGTCTCGAGACCCGCGCGACCCGGCGCATCGTTACTGCTCCCGGGACCGTCTGCTTCATGTCCGCGCCGGCGGCCATTGTTGCCGCGATCGTTGCGGGTTGCGTCGCCCGGACGCACCGCTCCGTCACCCGAACGCCCGGTGGTGGCCACGCCGTTCACGCCCGTGCGCCGGCCGCTGCCCAGGTTGGGATCAGCCAGCGGCGAGCCGGGTCGCCTGTCATCGACGACTGCCACATGCCGCCGGCGGCCGATCGACTCGATGTGATTGCCGCTTCCGCCGCCGCGGTAGCCGTCCCCCTTGAACACGTACCGCGGCGAGCGCACGTACGTGACGCCGCCATCGTAATAATGGTAATAGCATCCGTAGTAATAGCTCACGCAGCGAACCCGCCGGTACGGATACCACACCGGATAGTCGTGAAAGATAAACACGAAATGCGGATGGTACGCGTACCAGGGAGAATATGAATAATAGCGGTAGTGCCGGTCGACGAAGTACTCCGCGTACTCGATGGAGTACCAGGCGCCGGGCCTCACGACGCTCTCGGCGAACTCCTCGCCCGAGTAGAACGGATCGCCGGTGGAGATGTGCCGGAGCCGGCCGCCCCACCCGTTGCCGTAGCTGTAATCACGGAAGTCGAAGGGCGCAGCCGAGGTTATCGCGAACACGAACCCGGTGCCCTCGCGCTCGTGCGCCGTGAAGGCGTGGCTGTCATGCCGAGATCTCACACGCTCGGTGTATCCGGCGCGAACCCATGCGTCGTCGTACGGCCGCACGGGAAACAGGACATCCATGCGGCCATCAGTTGTCACGCGGACGATGGTGACGTACGCGTCCTCCTCGGTGCGGAAGAATACGGATGCGTCCTCGCCGTAGCGCAACGATCGATTGCCGAGCCAGACCGTCGTCCGCGCGTACTCCGCGGGACCGTCGTCACGATCGTAACGCTCGTACTCCTGCGCGTTCGCCGACCGGGCGAGAGTCGCCAGCGCGAGGGGTGCAGAGAGAGCGAGCAGGCCAATGGGGATGAAGTAGCGAACTTGTCGGAACATGTTGTCACCGCCTGTTATCACCATCTGGTGATTGCCGCAAATACCGCCATCGTGAGATGCCGTTACTGTGGAATTGAAGCACGGGCCATGCCTGCCAGCGCCGCGTCCGCTTCGCCCCGAGTCACGGTCGAAGGCGCCCATGGCATGCTTCGCAGCCACGGTTGTCACATGGCGGTGACGCACTGCGCCGCCTGGAGTGGACACCCGCGCCTTTCTCCGTGCGCAGAAAATTGACCCCCTCCGACGCGGTGTCTAGCTTATCCGGCTCGATGGAACCTGCCCGCGCGCCTCGCGCCGACCTCTTCGATCCCGCCGTAGTCGCGGCGCTCGGACGCATTGAGATCGTTGCGCGGTGGATCGTCGACGGGTTCATCACGGGGCTGCACCGGTCGCCGCGGAAGGGGTTCTCGGTGGAGTTCGCCGACCATCGCCCCTATCAGCCCGGCGATGATCTCCGCTACGTTGACTGGAAGATCGCCGCTCGCGCCGACCGATGGGTGGTGAAGCAGTACGAGGAAGAAACCAACCTCCGCGCGACGATCGTCCTGGACGTGAGCCGCTCCATGGACTGGACCGGCGCGTCATCGCGACTCACAAAGCTGGCCTATGCGGAACAGATCGCGGCGGCGGTAGCACTCCTTCTCATCCGACAGCGCGATGCCGTGGGCCTCATCCGATATGACGACCGCGTGCGCACCGCCATCCCGCCGCGCGCGCGCTCCGCTCACTGGCGTCGGATAATCGCAGGGCTGAGCGAGGCTGGCTCCGGGAATGCATCCGATGCGCCCGATGCACTGGAGCGTGCGGCACGACTCATCAGACGGCGGGGCCTCGTCGTGCTGATATCGGACATGCTCATGGACGCGCCCGGCGTGGATCGCGCCGTGCGTACGCTGCGGGCTGCCGGCCACTCCGTCACGGTGCTGCACCTGATGGATCCCTCGGAGCGAGAGCTGGACCTCGGCGGGGATGCGGTGTTCGTGGATCCGGAGTCCGGACTCGAGGTTCCCGCGACCGTGGGCGAGGTACGCACCGCGTATCGGGCGACAGTGGAATTCGCGGTCTCGGAATGGCGCTCGATGCTCTCGGCGGCAGGAGCGACGTACGAGCTGGTGACCACGGACGCGCCGTTCGGCGTCCCGCTGCGCCGGGCATTCGCGGCGCGGCAGAGCCTCCCGTGAGCTTTCTCTCGCCGCTGCTGCTCATGCTGGCGACGCTCGCCGCCGTCCCTCTGCTGGTGCATCTCCTGCGGCGCCGCATCGGTACTCGCGTCGATTTTCCTGCGGCGCGGTATCTCGCGCGCGCCGAGCGCGAGCACAGCCGGCACCTGCGGCTCCGCAACCTCCTCCTCATGCTCCTGCGTGTCGCGATCGTGCTGCTCGTTGCCATGGCCGCGGCGAAACCGGTGGGGCGGGTAACCGGAACGGGGCAAGCTCCCACCGCACTCGCGATAGTGATCGACAACTCGCTGAGCAGCTCTGCCGTCTCGTCCGGCCGCTCCGTGCTCGACGAGCTTCGCGACGCCGCAACGGGCGTCATTGCAGTCGCGTCGCCGGCCGATCGGCTCTGGCTCGTCGCGGCCGATGGTACCGTTCGCGGTGGGTCGGCGACCACGTTGACCGGAACGCTCGACCGCGTGCAGCCGCTTGCCGGGTCGGGTGATCTTCCTCGCGCGCTCCTGCGCGCCGCGCAGGTCGCGGCCGGCGCTTCCATGGATGCTGCCGTCGTCGTCCTGCTCACGGACGGACAGGCAACCACATGGGACCGCCGGGTCGTTCTGGGCGATGTCTCCCTCTCGATCCTCACGCCGGCGCTCGATACTCCATTCCCCGGCAACCGCGCGGTGGTCGCGGTGCAGCCGGAACCGCTTCGATGGACGCCGAGCGGCACGATCGCGGCGACGGTCATCACCGCCGACTCCGTGACATACCGCGTCGAGCTGGACGGATCGGAGAACGGACCTCGAACGCTCGCGCGTGGAACCGTGTCGCCCGGCGAACGCGACGACAGCGAGTCCGATGTGCGCGCGGGCTCGTTCATCATCCGGGCAGCGCCAGCCGAGCGCGGCTGGGTCGCGGGTTCGGTGAAGATAGAACCGGACGAGCTGCGAGCGGATGACAGGCGGCACTTCGCGCTGTGGATAGGCGAAGCGCCCACGGTCTTCGTGCACCAGAGTGCGGGGGTGTTTGTCGCTGCCGCAGCAGCGAGTCTCGTTGACGCGGGGCGGTTCGCGCGCGGCGGCGATGTGACGATCACCGGTGCCGCGGCGCTCGAGCGGCTCCCGGCGATCGTCGTTGCGCCATCCGATCCGGTACGCGCCGGGGCCGCGAATCGCGCCCTCGAGCGCGCCGGTGTTCCGTGGCGGTTCGGCGACCTTGTGCGAGGTGGAGCCGAAGTGGCAAGGTTTCCCGGTTCCGCGACATGGCTCGATTCGGCCGGAATCGTGGTCACCGTTCGTTACCGACTCATCGCGCAGGCGGGTGCCGCCGCGGATACGCTCGCAACCGTGGGCGGGGATCCGTGGATCGTGGCCGGCGACAGCTACGTGCTCGTCTCGTCACCCCTCGAACCGGATGCGACGACGCTGCCTGTCCGTGCGGCCTTTGTGCCGTGGCTTTATGGAGCCGTCGCCGAGCGCCTCGCGGGTGCCGCCGAGCCAGTGATCGATGTGATGCCGGGCGACACCATCGCGCGACCAGCGTGGGCGCACGGCATGGAGCACCCGGACGGGAACAGCGAGCGTCTCGTCGCGGCCGCGATCGCGGCCCCCGCATCACCGGGCGTCTATTTTCTCCTCGGCGATGCTGGGGAGAGAGCAGGCGCCCTGGTGGTGAATTCGGATCCCGCCGAGTCCGTGCTCGCGCGGCTGCCGGCGGAGGCGCTGGCCGCCCTGCTGGAGGCGCGCGACGTCGACGTGGGACAACTGGGCGATGACCCGACGGCCATCTTCTCATCCCTGTCTCGCCGTTCGCTCGTGACGGCATTTCTGATCGCGGCGCTCATTGCACTTCTCGTCGAGGCGTTCGTCTCTGCGGGCGCGCTCGGACGCCGCGCGTAACATGGCGCTCAACGGAATACTCGACGCCTTCGAGTCGCTGCCCGCGTTCGCACGCCTCATCGGCTGCATTCCCAACGCGCACGAACGTGTGGTCGTTGCCGGGTTGCACGGGTCCGGCGATTCCGTTGTCGCGGCCGCGCTGATGCGTCGTCTCTCCTCACGCTTTTTTGTGGTGGTGACCGACGGTCTGCCGGCCGCCGAGCGCTGGCTCGCCGATCTGGGCGCGCTGGTCGACGGCGAAGGGGTGGCGCTGTATCCACCCCGCGAAGCGCTGGGCGAGGCGGAACCCCACATGGAAGTCGCGGGCGAGCGCGTTGAGACGATCGAACGCATGAGCCTCGGCGGTGTTCGCATACTCCTCACGACCGCCCGCGCCATGCTGGAGCGCACGCGTCTTCCATTGGCGATCCGGAGCGAACGGCTCGAGCTCCGCCCCGGCGAAGTGCGCAGGCCCCAGGACCTGGCCACACGACTGGAATCGCTCGGCTTTGATCGTGTCGGGATGGTGGAGGACGTTGCGCAATTCAGCGTGCGCGGCGGAATAATCGACATCTACGGATTCGGGATGGCGCATCCGGTTCGTCTCGAATTCTGGGGCGATGAGATCGCCGAGCTGCGGCAGTTCGACATCCGGACTCAGCGGTCACTCAGGCAGGCAGATGTCGCGCTCGTCCTGCCCGTCGACGGCCGTACGCATCGTCAGGGCGACGGCGCCGGCATCCAGGACGAGGCGGAACGTACGTCGCTCGGGGACCTCATTCCTGCCGATGCGCTGCTGCTCCTTCCCGAGGGTACGCAGCTCGCTCCCGAGATGAAGCGGACCTGGGAGGAAGCGCAGCATCATATCGACCTCGCGCGCCGGCGAGGCGAGGACGTTGCCTCGCGCGAGGAGCTCTTCGGCGATCCCGATCGAACGCTGGCTTCGCTGCGCGCGTTCGCCACGCTGTCGATTGTGGACGCTTCGTCGGCGGAGCCCGCGGAGATCGTCTTCCCCACGCGGGCCGCCGAGGTCGTCGACCGCGACATACGCCAGTTGCGGCGTCTCGTGCGCGACGGTCTGCCGACCATCATCCTGTGCGACAACGAAGGGCAGTGCGAACGGCTCGACGAATTGCTCAACGAGGGTGGCGGGCCGCCTTCGTCGGCGGCCCTCGTAGTGGGCGTGCTGGACGGCGGCTTCACGGTACCACCCTGGGGGACGAGCGCGCCCGGGCTACGCGTGCTCACGGACCACGAGATCTTCAGGCGTGAGCGCCGGCTGCGGCGCGCAAGGCGCTATGACACGGGCTCTGCCCTGGAGAGCATCACTGCGCTCGGGCCGGGCGACTATGTGGTGCACCTCGAACATGGCGTTGGTATCTACCGCGGGATCCAGACGATCACGGTGAAGAACGACACGGTCGAGGTTGCGGTGATCGAGTATGAGGGCGGCGACCGCCTCAACGTTCCGCTGTACCGGATCGATCAGGTCGAACGTTATCGCGCAGGTGACGATGTTTCGCCCGATGCGACACCGCCCCGCCTGCACCGACTCGGTGGATCAAGGCGCTGGGCGCGCGAACGCGATCGCACGCGCGCCGCGATCGAGGAGATGACGGTCGAGCTGCTCGACCTGTACGCCCGGAGACGGATCGCGAGCCGCCCGGCGCACGCTCCCGACACCACGTGGCAGCGCCAGCTCGAGTCCTCCTTCCTCTTCGAGGACACGCCGGACCAGCGTACCGCCACGGGCGATGTGAAGCGCGACATGGAGGGCGCGCGTCCGATGGACCGGCTGCTCGTGGGCGATGTCGGCTACGGCAAGACGGAGATCGCCGTGCGCGCGGCCTTCAAGGCCGTGCAGTCCGGGCGCCAGGTCGCGGTCCTGGTTCCCACAACGATCCTCGCGGAACAGCACGCGCGGACATTCGGGGAGCGGCTGGCGGACTTCCCCGTCAGGGTGGAGACGCTGAGCCGGTTCCAGGGTGCGGCAGAGCAGCGCCGCGTCCTCGCCGACCTCGCTTCGCGCAGGGCGGACATTCTCATCGGCACACACCGCGCGCTCGGTGCCGACGTCGCGTTTGCCGACCTCGGCCTCATCGTCATCGATGAGGAGCACCGCTTCGGCGTGAAGCACAAGGAACGGCTCAAGCAGCTCAGGCTGGATACCGACGTGCTCACTCTCACGGCGACTCCGATACCGCGAACGCTGCATCAGTCGCTGGCGGGGCTGCGCGACATGACACTCATGCAGACCCCGCCCCGCGACAGATCGCCGGTCCTCACCTTTGTTGAGCCGTGGGACGACGGACTCATCGAGGAGGGAATCGCGCGCGAGCTCGATCGCGGCGGTCAGATCTTCTTCGTGCACAACCGGGTGGAGACGATCGAAGCCGTCGCGGACCACGTGCGGCGCGTCATGCCACGGGCGAGAGTGGGCGTGGGGCACGGGCAGATGCGGGACCGCGAGCTCGAGGCGGTAATGCGCCGCTTCGTCGCCGGTGATATCGACGTTCTCGTGTCCACGATGATCGTCGAATCGGGGCTCGATGTTCCCAACGCGAACACGATGTTCGTTAATCGCGCGGACCACTTCGGCCTTGCGCAGTTGTACCAGCTCCGCGGGCGCGTGGGACGATCGCACCGGCGCGCCTACTGCTATCTCATCGTGCCGGACGTGATCGATCCGGATGCCGAACGACGCCTGAGCGTACTCGAGCATCACACGGAGCTGGGCTCCGGATACCACGTGGCGCTCAAGGATCTGGAGCTGCGCGGAGCCGGCAATCTGCTGGGACCGGAACAGTCCGGCTTTGTGCAGGCGGTCGGCTTCGAACTGTATCTGCGCCTGCTCGATGAGACCGTGCGGCGGGTCATGAAGAGCGACGGCGCACCGCGACTCCGCCCATCCGACGTGTCCATGGATACACCTGCCTATCTGCCGGATGAGTACATCGCATCGGAAGAGGCCAAGCTCGACATCTACCGCCGGCTCACACGGCTCACGGAGCCGGCGGCTATCGAGGCCCTTCGAGAGGAGCTTCGCGACCGATTCGGGGCGCTCCCGGCCCCCGCCGAAGCCATGGTCGCCGCGGCACTGCTTCGCGTCATCGGAGGGGTGCTCGATGTCGAGGGGATGCTGGTGCGCGGCAACGAAGCGCGTATTACCTTTCGCCCGGACGCGGCGCCCAGAATGAAGGGACTCTCCGCGGCCTTCCACGAGGTTCAGTTCCAGGCGGACGTGCGCCGCGCGCACCCGCTCTCGCTGAAGCTCACCCGTCTCGGAGGCGCTTCGATCCTTGACGGCCTCGTGCGCGCCCTCCGCAGCATGATCTCATAGCGTTCCAGCCGGAGTATCCCGTACCATGAATCGTTCGGCAATTCTCGCAGGTGCCGCGTGCATCGCGCTGCTCGGCTGCGATGGACTCAGAGAGGCCCTGAGTGCGCATCAGGATGTCGTCGCCCGCGCCGCTTCGCAGGAGCTCACGGTCGACCGGCTTGCGGACCTGCTCGCCGGCTCCGCGCTTCCGATCAGGCAGGACGTGGCGCGCAGCGTCACCGACGTGTGGGTGGACTACCATCTGCTTGCCAAGGCGGCGGTCGAGGGCGACTCGCTCAACTCGCCCGAAGACATCGACGCAGCCATGTGGGCGGAGCTCGCACGCATGCGCGCCGAGCGGTGGATGGACTCGCTTTCGGTCCGCTGGAGCGAACCCGACTCCGCCACGGCATCGGTGTACAACCAGGGCAATCTCCTCGCGGCCCAGCACATTCTGATAAGGAACCCGACCACCGGTGCCCCGGCGACATCAAGCGATTCCGTCCGGCGTCTGGCCGAGTCCATTCGCGCCCGAACAACTGACGCAAACTTCGCCGCTCTCGCCCGCGAGTACAGCCAGGATCCCGGCTCCGCTCCAAACGGCGGCCGGCTCGGTGTCTTTCCACGCGGGATGATGGTGCCCGAGTTCGAGCAGGCGCTGCTGGCGCTGCGCCCCGGCGAGATATCGCCGCTAGTGCAGAGTCAGTTCGGCTACCACATCATCAGGCGCCTCACCTACGACGAGGCCGGCGAGGAGTTCGCAGCCGCGTACCGCCAAGGCCATGCCCAGGCGGCCGAGAGCACGTACGTCGCGAACCTCGAAGCCGGCGCCAACATCACTGTAGACGAGGATGCGGTGGAAAGGGTGCGGAGCATTGCCGCCGATCCGGATGCCTTCCGGGACGAGAGTGATGCACTCGCAACATGGGACGAGGGCGAGCTCACGGCCGGAAAGATGGCGCGCTGGCTCGGAACACTGCCGCCGCAGGCGCGGATCGCGGAGCAGATCGGCGAAGCGCCGGACTCCGTCGTGCACGCCTTCGTCGAGAGCGTCGTACGCAATGAGCTCATCATCGCGCAGGCCGACAGCGCCGGGGTCACCGTCGACACGCAGCAGATCGGTGCGATCCGGACAGCGTACTCTTCCGCGATCATCGCCGCCTGGAACCAGCTTGGCATCGCGCCCGACCAGCTCGCTGACAGCGCCGCGACGGAGTCCGCGATGCTGGCACTCGCCTCCGAGCGCATTGCCAACTACCTCGACCGCCTGGTCGCGAGCGAGGCGCGATTCATCCCTGTACCGCCGCAGCTCCAGTCCGTGCTGCACGACAGGTACGAGTACAGGATCAACCCGGCCGGTCTCGATCGCGCACTCGAAACTGCAACGGCGCTCCGTGCACAGGCCGATTCCGCCCGTCCACCCCAGCCACCATCGCAGGTCCCGCTGCCGCAGGGTGTGCCGTCGCCGGGTGTGCCGTCGCAGGGTGTGCCGCAAGGCGCACCGTCGCAGGGCGGCGCTCCAGAGAACGCGCCGGCCGGTGCGCCCGCGCCGTAGCGCCGCGCCGGACCTTCCAGCATGACCATGGGTACGATCGCACGATGCTGAAACCGATCATCACCGTCCTCGCCCTGTTCACGGCGAGTGCCGCGGGTTCGAGAGCCATGCACGCGCAGCTTCCGTTTCCAGAGACAGCGCGCGCCACGACACTCCCGCTCGATCGCATCGTCGCGATCGTGGGTGATGAGCCCATCCTCTGGACCGAGGTTCTTGAGTTCCTCGCCCAGCGTCAGACGGAGATGCCCCAGGACTCGGCCGGCATCCGGGCGATCGCGGCGGGCGCGCTCAGCGAGCTCGTGGACGAGGAAGTGCTGGTGCAGCGCGCCGCGGCCGAGAGCATCGTCGTCGCCGACGCGGATGTGCGAGCGCAGGTCGATGATCGCATGAGCGATGTACGCTCCCGATTCGCAACGGACGAGGAGTTCCGGTCTGCACTCGCTGAGGCCGGGCTCGGTACGCCGGCAGAATACCGGAGCAGTCTGTCCGAGCAGGTACGACGCGTGGCGCTGCAGCAGCAGTTGATCGCGAAGATGCGGCAGGATGGGAAACTGCTTCCGGCAGGTGTCACGGAGCAGGATGTCACCGAGGCGTTCGAGCGCGCGCGGGAATCGCTGCCGCGGCGCCCGGCGACGGTCGGCCTCCGGCAGATCGTGGTGGCACCCAGCGCCGATTCCGCATCCAGGGCAGTGGCGCGCGCGCACGCGGAATCGCTGCTCGTTGAGATTCGTGCGGGCGGCGATTTCGAGCAGATTGCGCGACGCGAGTCCATGGACGAGGCGAGCCGGCAGACAGGTGGCGACCTTGGCTGGCAGCGGCGCGGCACCATGGTCCCGGAGTTCGAGCGCTGGATGTTCGCCCTCGCCCCGGGTCAGCTCAGCCCCGTTGTCGAGACAGTCTTCGGCTATCACATCATCAAGGTCGATCGAGCGCAGCCTGCCGAGGTCAAGGCGCGGCACATCCTGATACGCCCCGACGTCGACTCGGCCGATGTGCAGCGTGCGGCAGCGCGCGCCGACAGCGTTGTTCGACTCTGGCGCGAGGGCGTGGGCTTCGATTCCCTCCTCGTGCGTTACCACGATCCCGACGAGAACCAGCTCATCCCGGCGCCGTATCCGCGGGACAGCCTGCCGCGATCCTATCAGACAGCGCTCACCGGCCTCGCCACCGGCGACGTCGCGGAGCCGTTCCCAATCGAGAATCCCGCGCTGGGGGCGCCCAAGTTCGTCATCCTGCAGCTCACGGATTTCAACGAGGGCGGCGAGTACACGGTTGCCGACCTGCGCGACCGGCTGCGCCGCCAGCTCGCCGAGGAACGCGCGATCCGGCGTCTGCTCGACAGGATGCGCGAGGAAACCTACGTCTCCATCCGCCTCTAGCGGAGTGACACGCGCGATAACCTGCGCGCGGAGCGGGTGAGGGACGCGGTGGCCGGCTCGAGCCCGCGATCAGCACGGCGTCCGCACCTCGCCTTCACACTGGGCGACGTACGCGGCGTGGGTCCCGAGATCGTGAGTGCTTCGCTCGCGGAGCCGGCCGTACAGGCCGCCTGCACCGCTGTCGTCGTCGGGCCCGGCGGCACGGGCGTACACGTCGACGAAGTTGTTGGCGAATGGGATGGCGACCGGTCACCGGCGGCGGCAGGACGGCTGGCGGGGCTCGCCGTGGATCGTGCGGCGCGCATGGCACTGGAAGGAATCGTCGACGGGATCGTGACGGCCCCCATCGACAAGTCTGCGTTCCTCGACGGTGGATACGACTACCCGGGGCATACCGAGATGCTCGCAGCGATCGCCGGAGCGCCGGTGGCCATGATGCTCGCATCCGACCGGCTGCGTGTAGTTCTCGCGACCACGCACCTCGCGCTCCGCGATGTTCCGCGTGCGGTCACGGCGAACGCGATCGTGCAGGCATCGGAGATCACGCGGCGGGGACTTCAGGAGTGGTTCGGGATTCCCGAGCCCAGGATCGCCCTGTGTGCCCTGAACCCGCACGCCGGGGATGGCGGGCGCTTTGGCCGGGAAGAGATCGACGTTCTCGCGCCGGGTGCAAGGGCAGCGCAGATCGTCGGCCCGCTGCCGGCCGACACGGTATTTGTTCGTGCCATGCGCGGCGAGTTCGACGCGGTCATCGCCCCGTACCACGATGTCGGGATGACGGCGATCAAGGTCGCTTCGTTCGGCAGCGCCGTGAACGTGACGCTCGGGCTTCCGTTTCCGCGCTGCTCTCCCGACCACGGCACCGCGATCGATATCGCGGGTCGCGGCCTGGCGGATCCCGCAAGCTTCATCGCGGCAACCCTGCTCTGCGCCGGGATAGCGCAGCGGCAGCTCGTGGCTCGGCCCTGAACCAGTGGCCGGCGCGGCGTCCCTGATCCCCGTGCGCGACGACACGCGGCAGGTCTCCGCCACGTGCGCGCCGGTTGGTCGCGCAGCGTCGTCGCTTTTTCCCGCGCGCGCGCGTGCCTGCGCAATTGCCGCGCTGGTGACGTTGTTTCTCGCCGCGTGCGCTCCGGCCAGTAGAGGCGCGGGCACAGCCCGAGCTGGTCCGGTCAGCGACACCGTCGCCACCACACCTCCCCCCGGTCCTCAGCTCGTCATCGACGTGCCCCATGATTCGCGCGCGATCGAGGCGATAGTGCGCGAGGGGCGCGAGCGTTCACACGTGGAGGAGGACCTCTGGTTCCTCACCGACGTCATAGGGCCGCGGCTCACCGGGTCGGCCGCGCTGCGCCGTGCGAGCGAGTGGACGGCGGAGAAATTCCGCGAGTACGGAGCCGACAGCACGTGGCTCGAAGCGTGGCGCTTCGCGCCCACGTGGCAGCGCGGCACCATGACGCTCTGGCTCATCGCTCCGCACCGCCGGCCGCTCGTCGGATTCTCGATGGGCTGGGCGCCGGGGACGCCGGGCGAAATGACGGGCGAGGTGGTGTACGTCGACGCGAAGACCACGGCGGAGTTCGAGGAACGCTTCGGTGGTCGACTGGCAGGCGACTGGGTGATGACCACTCCGTACATCCCGCTCCCCAACCCCGACGCCGGCCCGATCACAAGGCGCGATTCCGTGGTCCTGGATTCGCTGCGCCGCATCATGTACGCGCCGCCGGAGAATCCCGCCGAACGCGGCTTCCGCGATTCGCTGGCGCTGTATCTCGTGGAGGAAGGGATTGGTGGAAGGATCACGAGCGGCGCAAAGGAGTTCGGGCTTCTCACCATGAGTGGCTCACCGCTCGGCATCCAGCCGTATCCATGGATCGTCATCCCGGACGGAACGTACTCACAGTTCCACCGGCTGCTCGCGGGCGGAATGGAGGTGCGTATCGAAGTGGATGTGAACAACCGCATCAGCGCCGACTCCGTGCTCGCGTACAACACGGTCGCGGAGATTCACGGCAGCGAGCGACCCGCGGAAGTGGTTCTGCTTGGCGCGCACCTCGACTCGTGGGATCTCGCCACCGGCGCGACCGACAACGCCGCCGGGTCGATCGCCGTGCTGGAGGCGGCGCGCATACTCGCGGCCTCGGACGTCCGGCCGAAGCGCACGATACGCTTCGTACTCTTCACTGGCGAGGAACAGGGGCTGTTCGGTTCACGGCTGTATGCCGAGCAGCACGCCCCCGAGCTCGGCCGTTTTCAGGCCGTGCTCGTCCTGGACAACGGTACGGGCAGGATAACGGGGATGTCGTTGCAGGGGCGCGATGATCTGCGGCTGCTCTGGGAGCAGATCTTCGCACCCATCTCCCGGATCGGTCCGTTCGAGTTTCTGTCGCGGCGAAAGGGGGGCACGGACCATCTTCCATTCATTCGTTACGGCGTGCCGTCGTTCAACTTCGACCAGCTCTCGCGCGGTTACGACCACACGCACCACTCGCAGGTGGACAACTTCGACCACGCCGTGGTCGGGGACATCACTCAGGCCGCGACGGTGATGGCGGCGACCGCCTACCAGCTCGCCAACCTGCCCATTCTGCTACCGCGCAACTGATCCGTGGCGCAATCGCCCCTCAGCCACCGCCAGCGCGTCGATCGCCGGCCGGTGCCTCGCGCGTCGCGGGCTCCGGCGCGCGCCGATCGCCAGCCGAATGCAGGTCGACGTCGAGCGTCTCGATGCGGCGTCCCGTCATCTCGCGAACCGTGAACACCGCGCCGCTCACGGAGACTCGATCCCCGATGGCCGGCAGTCTCCCGAGCGTGCCGAAGACGTACCCGCCCACGGTATTGTATTCCTCCTCGGGGATACCAAGTCCAAAGCGCTCGTTCAGCTCGCCGATGTGCGTGCTGCCCGATATCAGTGCGTCCTCTCCGCGCGCAGAAGCGACCGGTTCCGGCTCGTCGTATTCATCCAGGATCTCTCCAACGATCTCCTCCAGGAGATCCTCCATCGTGACCAGCCCCGCCGTGCCGCCGTATTCATCGAGGACGATGGCCATGTGCTCCTTGAGCCGCTTGAAGTCGCCGAGCACTTCTTCCACTTCGCGCGATGCGGGGACCATGTGAACACGGCGCATGATGGACCGGAGGGAGAAGTCCGGCGGAGGATGCCGCAGGACGGGGAGCAGGTCCTTCGCGAGAACGATGCCCTCGATGTCGTCGATCGATTCGTCGTAAACCGGGTAGCGCGAACGTCCGGCTTCCTCGACAACCGCGACGGCTTCGTCGAGGCTCGCGCCGATCGGAATCGCGATGATGTCGGGGCGCGGGGTCATGACCTCGCCCGCATTCTTCTCCGAGAACTCGAATACCCCTTCCAGCAGATACGCATCCTGCGGGTCGAGCTCGCCCCATTCCTGGCTCTGTTCCACGAGCAGACGGAGCTCTTCGGGCGAGCGGGCGGCTTCCTCCTCGGCGCTCGCCCGCTTTCCCAGTGGGCGCAGCGCGAACGCCGCGACGCGGTCTATTATCCAGAGAAACGGCGTCGCGATCCGGGCGAAGAGCACGAGTGGCGGGGCAAGCCAGCGCGCGACGTTCTCGGGGTGCGCCAGCCCGATCGCGCGCGGTACGAGCTCGGCGAATGCGACATGGATGAGGCCGAGCAGCAGGATCGCACCGGTGGCGCTCGCCACAACAGCAGGCGAAACTTCCGGTATGCCACCGTCTGCGGCCGCAGCACCGGCAACGAGCCGTGCGGCGGTGTCGGCCGCGAGCCAGCCCAGGGCAAGGCTCGAGAGCGTGATCCCGAGCTGGCTCGCGGGAAGGATACGCGTCACTGAAGCCGTTGCCTGGAGCGCGATTCTGGCCTGGCGGTCGCCACGCCGCATCATCGTCTCGAGGCGCGAGCGCTTGCAGCGGGCGAGGGCAAACTCGGCCGCAACGAAGACGGCGTTGAGGAGGAGCAGCAGCAGGATGGCGACGAGCCGCACGATCACTCCAACAAGTTACCCCGATCCGCCCCCGCACCGCTAGCATGCCGCATTCGCACACGGATCACGATCACGACGGCAGCCACGCCCACGGCGACTCGATCCGCGGGCTGCGCATCGCACTCATCCTTACCGCCGTATTCCTGCTGGCCGAGATCGCCGGCGGGATAATCTCGAATTCGCTAGCGCTGCTCGCAGACGCCGGTCACATGCTCACCGACGTCGCGGCTCTCGCCCTCAGCCTGTTCGTCGCGTGGTTCAGCCACCGTCCGCGGACTGCGGCGAAGACGTACGGCTATCTCCGCTGGGAGATACTCGCGGCGTTTCTCAATGGAGCGACGCTGCTGCTCGTCTCGGTGTGGATCATGTGGGAGGCGGTGGCACGGCTGCAGAACCCGGAGCCCGTTGCCGGCGGCGTCATGCTCGCCGTTGCGGCCGCGGGCCTGCTGGTCAACCTCGCTGCGGCCTGGATACTTCACCCCGCGGCCGGTACGACGCTCAACCTGCGCGGCGCATATCTCCACGTGCTCGGTGATCTGCTCGGCTCCGTGGCCACGGTCGTGGCCGCGATTCTGGTGCGCGGCACGGGCTGGATTGCTGCGGACCCGGTCGCGTCCATCCTGGTAACCGTGATCGTCGTGCGAAGCGCGTGGGCACTGGTGCGAGAGTCCGTCGATGTATTGCTCGAGTCGACACCCGCGCACGTCCCGCTCGATGCCGTTCGCGCGCAACTCGGCGCCATCCCCGGCATCGAGTCCGTGCACGACCTGCACGTCTGGAGCGTCGGCACGGGGATGGTGGCCATGAGCGTGCATGCGATCGTCCGGGAACCGGAGCGACAGCAGCACGTGCTCCAGCACGTTCACGATGCCATGCGGCTCTTCGGCATCCAGCATGTGACCGTGCAACTGGAGCGGCACGAGATGCACGAGCGGAGTTGCGCCTCGCTTACGTGACGGCGGATAACTAACAGTTCGGTCACTCTGACGGTCACGCTGACCGATTTTGCCGCGCAATTCGCGGCTGTGAGGCCGAAATGATAGCGATCGTGACGGCGCAACTGATAAGGCGTCTTACAGCGACAAAATCCGCTGACATCGCGCTGACACCTCCGACCGCTCGGTATGGACCCCTACCACATAGAGAAATTCCGCTATCCGGTGGTCCTCCGTCTGCTGGGTGGAGCTGAACTGGCCGGCGACATGTTCGTTCAGACGCGCGCGCCATATCGCGAAGGCCCCGAGG
Source organism: Gemmatimonadaceae bacterium (assembly GCA_050733695.1). GTDB lineage: Bacteria > Gemmatimonadota > Gemmatimonadetes > Gemmatimonadales > Gemmatimonadaceae > JBOHTO01. Next base: position 40,297 of record JBOHTO010000009.1, read on the forward strand.
CGCCGCCCGACATTCTCAATGGCCAGGAGCCGTACTTCCCGCTCGTCCGCGAGGATGGGCAGACGCTTCTCGTGGCCAAGGATCGTGTGGTCGACGTTCAGGCCGTGATGCCGGAAGACGCCGATCCTCTGCGGATGCCGGGAGCGCGGGCGTCGGTGCTCGAGTTCACTCTCGCAGGCGGACTGGTGCTCAGCGGCGAGGTGCTGTTGGAGCTTCCTGCAGACCGGGCACGCCCACTCGACTATCTGAACCGTCTCGACGAGCGGTTCCTCACCCTTCGGACTGCCGATGGCCTCCGGTTCCTCAACCGACGGCTAATCGAGCTGGTCCGCCCCCTGGACTGACATGGCACAGCTCGACCGCTTCCTTTCGGCGATGGTCACAAGCCGCGCCGACTCCCTCGTGCTGAGCGAGAGCGACGTCGCAAAGCTGCACATCGGCGGTACTGCGCGCCCGATAACGAAACAGGTGCTATCGGGAGAGCAGGTCGTCATGCTGCTGCGCGAGATCGCGCCGCCCGATGCGGTTCGCAAGCTCGACAGCGGCGAAGGCGCTACCTTTCGGTACTCCTCCGGTGAAAGTGCGTTCCTGGCCCGGGCCGGTCAGGCAGAGGGTCGCTGGAATGCATCCATCGCACTCGATTCCGGCGGCCACGTTCCGGCCGGCCGGGGGGATGAGGCATCGACGGCGGCTTCGACGGCGGCTGCAACGGCGGCTGCAACGACGGCTGCGACGACGGGCGCACAAGTCGCGGCAAGCGGTTCGTTGCCGGCGAGCGCCGTCGCACCAACCGCTTCGATCGGCGTGGCGGCGCGCATCGATCCGGCCGCACGCGCGCGCATCGATCGCCTGCTCGGCATGCTGGTCGAGCGTGGCGCGTCCGACCTGCACCTCAGGTGCGGCGAACCGCCCATACTCCGCCGCGATGGCGAGATGCAGCGCCTCGAAGTCGGCGGTGACGGCGGTGGCGGCGAGGATGCCAGGCCCGTGAACAACGAGGAACTCGAAGCGATGCTCCTCGCCATCATGCCGCAGCGCAACCAGGGTGAGTACGCCGAGCTGAACGACACCGATTTCGCGTACGAGATCGAGGACTGTGCGCGCTTTCGCGCGAACGCCATGCGCGAGCGCAAGGGAGCGGCCGCTGTCTTCCGCGTGATTCCCGCGAGGACCGTCACGGTGGAGCAGCTCGGGATATCTCAGGAAGTTCAGAACCTCTGCTACCTCACCAAGGGTCTCGTGCTCGTCACCGGCCCGACCGGGTCAGGAAAGAGCACCACTCTCTGCTCGCTCGTCGACCTGGTGAATCGGATGCGCAACGATCACGTGATCACCATCGAGGATCCGATCGAGTTCGTGCATCCGAACAAGAAGTGCATCATCACGCAGCGACAGGTGGGCGTGCACACGTCGTCATTCAAGCACGCCCTCCGCGCGGCGCTGCGCGAGGATCCGGACATCATTCTCGTAGGCGAGCTGCGCGATCTGGAGACCGTCTCCATCGCAATCGAGACGGCCGAGACGGGGCACCTCGTCTTCGGCACGCTTCACACGACGACTGCTCCGAGCACGATCGACCGCATCATCGACCAGTTCCCGCCCGATCGGCAGGAACAGATCAGGGTGATGCTGTCGGAATCGCTCAAGGGCGTGATCTCGCAGACGCTGTGCAGGAAGATCGGCGGCGGTCGCGTGGCGGCCCGCGAGATCCTGCTGAGCACTCCCGCGATCGCGAATCTCATTCGCGAGGGGAAGACCTTCCAGATACCGTCCATCCTGCAGACATCGCGCAAGATGGGAATGATCACGCTCAACGACGCGCTCATCGAGTACGTGGATGCGCGCGAGGTCGAGCCCAAGGAGGCCTACATGAAGTCGGTGGAGAAGACCGGCTTCCTGACCCAGTTGAGGCAGCGCGGCCACGACACGAGCTTCATCGATGGGAACGAATCCGACGCAGGGAGCGCCGCGGCGGGCAGTTCGCCCGCGAGAGTGGCGCAGCCGGCGCGTCCTGGCGCGAAGGTGGCCGCCCGCCGCTGAACCCCCGGGCGTTCATTCGCCGGGCGAGCCGGAATCCACTCTCGCAATGCCGCCATTCCCGGTCCCCAGCGTCGTCATTCCCGCGCAAGCGGGAAAGCGTGCCCCTACGCCTCTCGTCCCGTGGCCCCGCCCTACCCCCCCCCACCGCCCCCGACCCTCCCGTCGAGCTCACCCGCGGTCTCCGCGTTCCCGTCGCCCCGGTCCGCGCCCGGAACGTCGACCACGTTACCGTCGCGCTCGCCACGCGGCCGCTCGTATTCCTCGCGCTCGGCGTACCCGTACCCGCCGAGGACCTCCCCGCCGCGCATGTAATCATGGCCGTAGCCGCGCCCGTGCGGGTAGTCGGTGAGCTCTGCCTCATCGTCGTGCTGATCCATCAGACACCTCCTGCATGTCGAAGGGTGGGGGGGAGCTCCCTGTCCCCGAACTTATTGCACATTTGCCCGGAGCGCAAAAGCCGGTGTTCCGGCGGCATGGTCCCCGATATACTTCAGGGTTATGGATATCCGAAACATCGCCATCATAGCGCACGTCGACCACGGGAAGACGACGCTCGTCGACAAGATGCTGCGCCAGGCCGGTGCCTTCCGCGAGAATCAGGTCGTCGAGGAGCGCGTGATGGATTCGAACCCGCTGGAGCGCGAGCGGGGCATCACGATCCTGGCAAAGAATACGTCGGTTCGCTGGCAGGGCACCAAGATCAACATCGTCGACACGCCGGGCCACTCGGACTTCGGTGGTGAAGTGGAGCGCATCCTGCGCATGGTGGACGGTGTACTGCTCGTGGTGGATGCATTCGACGGCCCCATGCCGCAGACGCGCTTCGTCCTCCGCAAGGCGCTCGCGCTCGGCCGCACTCCGATCGTGGTCATCAACAAGATCGATCGGCCGGGCGCCGATCCCATGCGTGTTCACGACGAGGTACTGGGCCTCCTGATCGAGCTCGAGGCGAACGAGAGCCAGCTCGACTCGGCGTTCGTGTATGCGTCGGCGCGCAACGGCGTGGCGACGATGGATCTGGCGCAGCCGGCCGTCGATCTCGTGCCGCTCTTCGACACGATCATCTCGCACGTACCAGCGCCGCCGAGCGAGGCGGGTTCACCCTTCCAGATGCTGATATCGACCATCGATCACTCGCCCTACCTCGGCCGGCTCGGGATCGGGCGCATCGAGCGGGGGACGGTTACCGTGGGCGAGCAACTCGCGCTTCTCCCCCTGGAAACCACGAGTCCCGACGAGCGGGCGCGCGTAACGAAGCTCTTCGCGTTCGAGGGTCTGGACCGCGTGGAGATCGGCAGTGCATCGGCAGGCGAGATCGTGGCGATGGCGGGACTCGAAGGCGTGGAAATCGGGCTCACCGTCACCGACGTGGAGCATCCCGAGCGGCTGGCCGGGATCGCCGTGGAGGAGCCCACGATATCCGTGGACGTCCTCGTAAACAACTCGCCCTTCGCCGGGATTGATGGGAAGTTCGTGACATCGCGTCAGATCCGTGAGAGGCTGTATCGGGAGCTCGAGCGCAACGTCGCGCTGAGAGTGGATGACACGGATGCCATGGACACGTGGACGGTGTCGGGGCGCGGCGAGCTGCATCTGTCGATCCTGATGGAGACCATGCGGCGCGAGGGCTACGAGTTCCAGGTGTCGCGGCCGCGCGTGATCCTGCGGGAAGGCGAGAGGGGGGGGGAGCGGCTGGAGCCGTACGAAGAGCTCGCGATCGACGTCCCGGAGGAGTTTCTCGGGGCGGTGATGGAGAAGCTCGGACCGCGTCGCGCGGAGATGATCGAGATGAAGCACCCGTCCGACGGCATGGTGCGGATGCTGTATCGCATCCCGGCCCGTGGGCTGTTCGGCTACCGCTCGGAGTTTTTGACTGATACGCGTGGCACCGGAATCATGCATCATCGCTATCTCGATTACGGCGGGTGGGCCGGTCCGCTCGCCGGGCGCAAGCGGGGGACACTGGTATCGATGGAGCGCGGGATGGCGGTGGGGTTCGCGCTCTACAATCTGCAGGAACGTTCGACGCTGTTCGTCGCACCGGGCACGGCCGTGTACGAAGGGATGATCATCGGCGAGAACTCGCGGCCGGGCGACCTGGATGTGAACCCCACGAGGGAGAAGAAGCTCACCAACATGCGGACAACGTCGAGCGACGAGAACATCCAGCTCGAGCCGCCCAGGGAGTTGACGCTGGAGGGAGCGCTCGAGTATATCGAGGACGACGAGTTGATCGAGATCACACCGCTGGCCATCCGTCTCAGAAAGCGCGCGCTGAGTTCCAACGATCGCAAGAAGCTCTCGCGCGGCGCGAAGCGCGAGCGTATGCGGGCGACCATCTGACATCCGCTCACCGCACAGTCACCACCTGCACCACGGAGAACATCGTTATGCTGGACATGGTCGAGTCGTCGGCGTGGTCGCTCTCTCCCCGCCCGGACGACGACGATCCCGAGGATGAGGACATGGACGACGATCTCGAGGACGACGAGGACGATCTGGACGACGACGAGGACGACCTCGACGACGACGACGACGGCGACGAGGAGGAGGACGACGAGGATCTCGACGACGATGAGGACGACGACTTCGACGACGACCTCGTGGACCTGGACGACGAATACGATACGATCGACGAGGAGCGGCCGCATCCGGGCCATCCGCGGCGGGAGGACTAGCGCGAGAATTGCACGGTCAACGCAGCCAGATTGTGTAAGAAGCCCCCGCGGATCGATGAGATTCGCGGGGGCTACTCGTATCGGTGCTGCGGTATACTGCCGGACTGCCGTTTGCTACTTCGGCTCCGTGGGATAACCGGCCTCGCGCCATGCGTCGAAGCCGCCCTGCAAGGCGCGGGCGTCCTTCCAGCCGTTCTCCAGCAGCGTGCGCGCCACACGGGCGCTCGAGTGTTCGTCCGTTCAGGTGCAGTAGGCGATTATGGAGCGATCCTTCGGCACTTTCTCCAGGTTCCGCTCCGCTTCATCCGGTGGCACGCGCACGGCGCCCTTTATCCTGATGTTCGAGCTCTTCCATGCGTCGGCGGCCCTGGTGTCGACGAACGTGACCGGGTGGCCGGAATCCATGAGCGCCCTGGCTTCGGCGGGGGTGATACGCTGTGGTTCCATGGGTTGCCTCCATCTCGCCGGGGTTGGCGTGGGGTGGGCGTCGGGGTGGGGGTGGGTCGATCAGTGGCAAGTCGGGTGCCGAGCGCACCGCGCTTCGTGCGGTTCGGCCCCGTGGCATTGACAGTGGCGCCGGTGCAGTGATTCAATCAACGTTATCATTCCCGCGAGCGGCAATCAACCAGCGTCGTCCTTTCCGCCAGCGACAATCAAGCAGTGTTGTCATTCCCGCGAGCGGCAATCAACCAGCGTCGTCCTTTCCGCCAGTGACAATCAAGCAGTGTTGTCATTCCCGCGAACGCGGCAATCAACCAGCGTCGTCGTTCCCGCGAACGCGGGAATCCACCTTCACTCGCACACGGAGGGATCCAGCATGACACAGCCTGGCGCGCACAGCGCATCCCGCGACGCCGCGACGGCGTCTCCGCCGGGAACCGGCCGATTCGTGTGGCACGATCTGATGACATCCGACGTTGCGAAGTCGCTCGCGTTCTACAAGCAGCTCGTCGGCTGGACGAGCCGTGACGTCGCCATGGGCGAGATGGGCACGTACACGATGATCGCCGTCGACGGGCGCGACATCGGCGGCGTCACGCCGCAGCTTCGCGAAGCCGCGTCACCCCCGCACTGGCTCGGCTACGTCACCGTGGACAGCGTGGATGCCGCCGTTGCGGTGGCGAAGGAGCGCGGGGGCACCGTACATGTTCCGCCTACCGACATTCCGGACGTCGGACGCTTCGCTGTCATCGCCGACCCGGCGGGTGCCGTCACCGCGCCATTCACGTTCAGCGACGATGGGCCCCCCGAGACCGACGCCATGCCCGCGGGCACGGTGGCCTGGAATGAGCTGATCACCACCGATCCCGTTGCCGCGGTGAACTTCTACACCGCCGTGTACGGCTGGACCGTCGAGACGATGAGGATGGAGATGGGAGAGTACAGCATCTTCAAGCGGGGCGATGTGAAGGCGGCCGGGATGCTGCAGATGCCGCCGGGCGCACAGGGACCGCCGGCGTGGCTCACGTACATCGTCGTGGACGATGTGGACGCGTCTACGGAGAATGTCACGAAGCTGGGCGGACGGGCGCACGTGCAGCCAACGGACATCGAGGGTGTCGGTCGCTTCTCCGTTGTGTCGGATCCCGTGGGCGCGATGTTCGCATTGTTCAAGGGCGGCGCGGAGTAGCGCGCGCATCTGCGCGGTGTCGGGGTGGGCGCGGCGCGATTGACCGTGTACAGGACCCGGCTTAGCTTTGGCTTTCTGCCGGGGCCTGTAGCTCAGTTGGTTAGAGCGCACGCCTGATAAGCGTGAGGTCGGAAGTTCAACTCTTCCCAGGCCCAT
>JBOHTO010000010.1:0-1615 GCA_050733695.1 Gemmatimonadaceae bacterium
CCGGGCCGAGATCTGCCGGCAGGTCGGTGAGCTCGGTCATTCGGTTGCCGAGGTGGCTCGCGCCTTCGGGGTGTCCTGGCACACGGCCATGGCCGCGGTGCGTGATCATGGCCGGCCCCGTGTCGACGGCACGCAAGCATGCGCTAAACCGGTGACTGCCGGGGAGCTGGGCGAGCGCCGGCACCGGGCGGTCCCACGCCTCACCGCATCCCATGTACCCGTTCTGGAACGATGTCGTAGCCGATGGAGAAGTACGTGCTCAGCTTCGACCCTAGGGGGTTCCTCCGCCGGGTGCGGTGACCGTGCACAGACGCTGGGGGGTTGGTGGCCATGGAGTCGAATAGAGCGGCAGGCGGGACGCTTGTCCCAGTGCGCGCAGAGCTGGAGCCGTCGGTGGCTTCCGCATCATTCCTCGAACGCTGGGCGCACAGTCGCGGCGCGGTCCGGACTCGTCGCTGGTTCAGCGTTGGCGTTGTCATCGCGATGCTCGTCATCGGCTACGCCATCCGACGCAGTACGCTTCCGACAACGTCGCTGTGGTTCGACGATGCCTGGGTTGCGGCCGGCGCAATTCACTTCACGCCCTCGCAGCTCTTCGTCGCGGGATCCGCGCACCCGGGCTTCACGATCACAATGCGGCTCTTCCATGATGTGTTCTCGGGTGATGTGGGACGGTTGGCCTACGGACCGTTCCTCGCCGGCTGTGTAGCCGCGCCGTGCATGTATCTCTGGCTGCGCAGTCTGCGCTTCGCTCGCTCGATATCCCTGCTGCTATCGGTGCCGCTGGTCATCGGCAAGATCCCGGTCCTCTATTCGGGTCGGGTCAAGCCGTACACGCTCGATGTCGTGCTCGTGATCGCCGTCTTCGTCGCTCTGCCACGCCTGGCGGCGATGACGTGGAGATGGCCGACCGCGGCCGCATGGGTGGGTGGCGCGGTCATTGCCGGCTCGTTCAGTGGAAACGTCATGTTGACGACGGCGCTCGCTGCGGGAGTCTTGGTGCTCCATCCGGTCGGCGATCGTGTCGTGCGTGTCGGTGCCGTGGCTGTGCAAGGCGCGTTGCAGCTCCTCTTGTACATCTCGTACAGGCGAGCCAGTGACTTGGACGGCATCGAGCGTTTCATGGACATCTACGACGGCCACGTGGACTTCCACGCGAACCCACTCGACTTCATCGACGAGGTTCTCACGCACATGGCCCGCATCGCCGAGGTCCATCCCGGCGGGGCGGGAGTCGCGCTCAGGCTGGTCGCCCTAGCAGCGTTATCGGGGCTCATCATCGGCGCGATCCGCCCCCGCCACCGCGCCGAGGCGTTGAGCAGCCGGCTGGCGCTCGGGCTCGCCCTGTTCGCCTTCGTCGCTTCCCTGTTCGATCGGTTTCCGTTCGGACCGATTAGCCCCAGCCTCTACTTTCCCGGCGTCTCGCCGGGTGGCCGTCACTCCCTGTGGCTTGCCCCGATCTTCGCGCTCGGCCTGGCCGTTGCTCTCAGCCGGGTCGCACAGCGACTCACCGGCGCCGCCCGTCCGGTGTTCCACAGCGCCACGCTCGCGGCGTCCGTCGCGGTGCTCGTCCTCGGATACGGCCGGCCGTTCCCCTATCCGAGCGAGCTAGCGC
>JBOHTO010000011.1:0-26231 GCA_050733695.1 Gemmatimonadaceae bacterium
CGTATCTCTGGCGCGAGGGCGGGATCGTCTTCCGCCGGATCAAGCACTTCACCGGTTATCAGGCCGGTGCGGGTCTCGGGAGCATGGCAAGCGTAGAAGGGCTGGTGAGGATAATCACCTTCTGATCCTGACGAATGGTGAGGGGGAGCTGCACGCGATTCCCCTCTTGAGCCAGTGTGTGATAGACGTTTCCTTTCCCGCGTGTTGCTCGAACGATTGACTACCGGCATCCGCGCGGGAGTTCTGGCGGCGTCGGCGACAGCCGGTGTCCTTGTCGGGTTCGGACTCCGGCAGGAAATGCCGGCGCGCGCGTTCAATGCGGCGGGCTCGATCGTGCTCGACCGGAGGACCGACGGCGTGTGGCAGTTCGATGCGCTCGTCACGCCGGTCGGCGTTCTGGTTCACATTGCCTGGATGATCATGCTGGGCATCGTGCTCGCCCTTGTCGCGACGAACCGACGCGGTATATGGCTTCTGCTCCTTGCGGTTCTCGTCTCGCTCGCGGCGTTTGCGCTGAACGCCTACGTGGTGCCGCCGCACCTGCGTCCGGGTTCCTATGCCCTTGGCAATACGGCTGCCGTCGTCGTGCTGTATGCAACACTGGCGCTCGGGCTGGCCGCGGGTGTGGCATTGTCGCAACGGCGGGTGCGCGACCGTTACGATCGGTACGATGCGGGTGGTGTCTCGACCGGGTAGAATTCCGGGCCAGGCTGTTGCAATCGGGGTGAACGTTGTGGGAACATTGCATGCGTGGCTGGGTTGGAGAGTAAGGACCCTGCAGGAGCGAACGAAACCCATTATCGCGGGAGACAACGTCGGGATGACGTGGTGCACAGATGGAGTGCAGGCCGTGGTCGAGGGTACTCAACAAGGAGGGGTTATGGACATCCTCGTAATGCTCGAGGAGCGCCCCGGACACTCGCCCGTGCTCGCGCATGTGAATTCGGTCCCGTCGCCGCTCGATTCCGAGCGTCCGGCGCGAGACATCGTGACTCTGTATGGAGTCCCGACCCCGGAATCACTCGCGCTCGCACTCGCCGCAGCGGTGGAGAGCCATCGAGGCGGTGGTGATGGACCGGGGGCGGAGGAAAAGGGGGAGGGGGAGGGAGCCGGGACGTGGGGAGGGAGTAACGGCGACGGCGTGGCCGGCGCACCCGCGCCCGAGGCGGGGAAGGCCGCCATTCGGCACCTCGGCGTCTGGCCCGAACGTGGTGCGATCGGAGACGCGGCGTGGCGGGATCAGGGGAGCGGAGAGCTCGTCACACGTGATCTGGACATTCCGCTCGAGATGCTTCACTTCACCGCCGGCCAACTGCTTGACGAGTGCGGTCAGCTCATCCATCAGCTTTCGGCCGGCCTCTCGATGCCCGACTGGCCGGAGGGCACCCGCCGGGCGCTCACGGTGTCGCTGCATCCATCGTTCGAACCCGGCTACGACCGCCGCTCAAGGCTGGAAACGGTGCTCGAACGGCTGCGTGAAGCCGATGGATCAACCTTTGAATACGAGGGGGACTGACGAACCAGACCCGTCCGACGTCGCGCGCCTGGCGGTGGATGTCATACCTCCAGCCGCGCATCGGGGCCGCCTTCGGGCGGCCCTTTTTTCGGTCCATCGCAGACTTCAGCGATGAGTGACTGAATTCCCTGAGGAACCTTGCTGTCTCGACGAGCCTGATCCGTCGGGCCACCCCTTGACGGCGGTGCGCGCGATTTGCAGGGTGTATACGAGAGGTAGAGCAATGCCACAGCCCAAGCGACATTGGCCCCGCCGCCCTCCGGGCGGCGAGCGCGTCTTTGCCGACGACAACGGCCGTCTCTGGAGTGCCTCGCACGCCGATGGCGAAGGCGTCGTGATCTTCACGTGCATCAGCGATTCCCGCCAGTCCGTCCGCGCGATCGCGGCAGAAACGGGGCTCGCCATGGCAGACGTGAGCGACGAAACCCTCCGTGCATGGCAGCGCGATGCGCCGCGAATCGGCCGGCTCACCTGACACGTCCTGGGGAGGAACAAGCATGCGGGAATATCGCGGTTCGGAAATCCGGAATGTGGCGGTGGTTGGACACGGGGCGAGCGGCAAGACCTCACTGGTCGATGCGCTCGCCTTCGTCGCAGGTAACGGCAAGCGCCACGGATCCGTGAAGGATGGTACGGCCCTCACCGACTTCACCCCCGAGGAGATCGAGCGCGGCTATTCCATCGGGCTCGGCTGCGCCTTCGCCGAGTGGATGGATGCGAAGATCAATCTGATCGATACGCCCGGCTATCTCGACTTCCAGGGAGACGCGACGGCGGGATTGAGCGCCGCGGACGGTGCGCTCTGTGTTGTCGGGGCGACGGCGGGCGTCGAAGTCGGTACGGAGAAGATGTTCCGCGCCGCCGTCGACCGTCGCGATCCCGTGCTCTTCGTGGTCACCATGATGGACAAGGACAACGCGAGCTTCGCGCGAACGCTGCAGGACATCAGGCGACGTCTCACCAGCAAGGTTATTCCGGTCGAAGTCCCCATCGGCGAGGGGTCCGGGTTCCGCGGAATAATGAACCTCTTCTCCCGCCGCGCACACATCTACCTCGCCGGAACCAGGACGGGCGAGTATGACGAGACGGAGATTCCGGAGGAGGAGCGCGAGCAGTTCGAGACGTACCACCGAGAGCTGATCGAGACCATCGCATCTACGGACGACTCGCTGCTTGAGCGCTATCTCGAGGGCGAGGAGATCGTGCGCGATGAAGCGATCGCGGCCATGAAGGAGGGAATGAAGCGAGGCGACCTGTTTCCGCTGTTTGTCTGCTCCGCCGAGCGTACGTTCGGGATCCGTGCATTGCTCACCAAGATTGTTCAGCTCATGCCGTCTGCATATGAAATGGAGGAATTGCACGCGTTCCGTGGCGCGGAGGGGGAACGCACGGTGGAGATACACGCTGATGACGAGGCCCCGTTCTCGGCGCTCGTCTTCAAGACGCAGTCCGAACCACACGTGGGCGACGTATCCTTCTTCCGCATCTTCAGTGGCTCGGTCACGAGCGGGCACGACGTCTACAACGCCACGCGCGATGCTGCCGAGAAACTCGCGCACCTCTCGGTCACCATGGGGAAGGAGCGCATCGAGGTGCCGCGTCTCTGCGCGGGCGACATTGGATGCGTCGCCAAGCTGCGCAACACGCACACGAACGACACACTGTCCACGCGGGAGCATCCCGTGCGACTGCCGCAGATCGAGTTTCCCGAGCCGATCGTCTCCTTCGCCGTGCACGCGGCATCGCGCGGCGAGGAGGAAAAGCTCCAGCAGGGGCTGCACCGTCTCCACGACGAGGATCCGACTTTCGAAACGCACTACAACGCGGAGACGCACGAGACCATCGTGTCGGGGCTGGGCGAGCGGCATCTCGAGATCGCGATGGCTCGACTCAGCCGCGCCTACGCAGTGCACACCGAGATGACGCGGCCGAAGATCGCCTATCGCGAGACGCTGCGGGGCAAGGGAGATGGTCAGGGGCGTCACAAGAAACAGTCCGGCGGGCGCGGCCAGTTCGGCGATTGCTGGGTGCGAATCGCGCCCGAGCCGCGCGGGGCCGGCTACAAGTTCGTCGACAGGATCGTGGGTGGCTCGATCCCGAGCAAGTACATCCCGGCGGTCGACAGGGGGGTTCAGGAGGCAGCCGTGCGCGGTGTGATCGCCGGGTATCCAGTCGTTGACTTCCGCATCGAGCTGTACGATGGCTCGTATCATTCGGTGGATTCGAGCGAGATGTCGTTCAGGATGGCGGGGATTCTGGCGTTCAAGTCGATCGCACCCCGCTGTCATCCCGTACTGCTGGAACCAATGGACGAGGTGGAGGTGACGACGCCCGACGAGTATCTCGGCGATGTGATGGGCGATCTGTCGGCGAGACGTGGACAGATACAGGGAACGGAGGCGCCACCAGGCGGCCGCGGAACGCTCGTGCGTGCGCGCGTGCCGCAGGCGGAACTGCACGTCTACGCAACGCAGCTCTCGTCGCTCACGCATGGGCGGGCGACCTTCAGCCGGCACTTCGACGGCTACGATGAGATGCCGGGCGAGGCGGCGCAGCGGGTGGTCGAGGAAGCTGGGCGTGAACAGGAGGCGGTCGGCGTGTGACCGAAGGCGTCGCCCGGCGTGCGCCCACGCTCTCCGATCTGCTGCGTGCCTCCAGCCGCACGTTCGCCATCGGAATCGAGCGGTTGCCGGGCGAACTGCGCGAGACGGTACGCCTGTCGTATCTGCTGCTGCGCGTTTCGGACTACCTCGAGGACAACGAAGAGATGGCGCCCGGGCGCAAGGTCGCGCTCCTCTCGATGTGGGATGGCGTGCTGGCCGGAAGCGAGAGCGTCGAGCGCTTCATGGCGGAACTTTCCTTCCCCGATCCCATCACATCCGATGCGCTCGTGGCATCGCACGTCGCGCGGCTGCTCGCCGCGCTGAACGCGCTGCCGCACCGGTACAGGGAACCCGTCGTGCGCCACGTGCGCGACTCCACGCGCGGCATGGCCCGCTGGACCGCGAGCGGCCCGCGCATCGTGAGCGAGGCTGATCTCGACGATTACATGCACGAGGTGGCAGGACGCGTCGGATATCTGCTCACCGATCTTTTCTCCGCGCACTCGCTGCGCATCCGACGGCGGCGTGAGCGGCTGCTCCCTCTCTCCCGCGAGTTCGGACTCGGTCTGCAGACCGTCAACGTCATCCGCGGTCTGCGCAAGGACTACGAGCGGGGCTGGATCTACGTTCCCGAGAGTTATGTCTCCCCATACGGGATCACGCGTGAGGAGCTTTTCGACGTGCGCAACTCCGCCGTCGCTCTGCGCGTGCTGGACCGTCTCGTCCTCAAGGCGGAGCATCACCTGCGGGCCGCGGAGGAGTACACGCGCGCACTCCCGCGGCGCGACCACGCGATCCGGCTGGCGTGTCTGTACCCGCTCATGTTCGCGGTTCGCACGCTCGCCGTCAGCAGGAGGAACGCGCTGGTTTTTGAGAGCGAGGCCAAGATCACCCGCAGTGAAGTGCGCCGGATAGTACGGCGCTCGACACTGTTGGGATGGTCGAACCGGTGGATCGGGTCCTATGCGCGGCGGCTGGCGGAGGTGGGGTAGGAGCGAGCCCGGTGGTGCGCTGAGAAGATCACGCACGGCAATCAGGCAGCAATGATATTCGTCGAGGCGGCGACTGCGCCGAAGCCGCGAATCGCGGCATCCGTATCAACCCGGCGCCATCAACCCGGCGCCATCAACCCGGCGCCATCAACCCGGCGCCGGCCCTTGACGAACGTATGTACAAAATGTCAGTCTTCCCGGACGGCTTCGAGTGGGACGAAGCCAAGCGGGCGGCGAATCTGGAGAAGCACGCAATCGACTTCGTGCGCGCGGTCGAGGTGTTCTCGATGCCGCGAGTCGAGCGGGAGGACGCGCGAAGGGACTGGGGCGAGTCGCGATCCGTTGCGATCGGGCCCGTCCAGGACCGAATCGTGACAGTCGTCTACACGCAGCGCGGTCCGAATCGGCGAATCATCTCGGCCCGGAGGGCCACGATCCGTGAGCGTGAAGCGTACTGGCAGGAAGTCGCGAACGAAGGATAGGACCGACTGGGCGCGCGTTGATCGGCTGTCCGACGCTGACATCGAGCGTGCCGTCGCGGGTGACCCAGACGCTGCTCCGATCCTTTCGGCAGAGTGGTTCAGTGGGGCTCGCGTTGTGATGCCGGAGCCCAAGGTTCCGGTGTCACTCCGGCTGGACCGCGACGTCCTCGAATGGTTCCGGGCTTCCGGATCGCGCTACCAGACTCGCATCAACGCAGTTCTCCGCGCCTATGTCCGGGCGAAGTCATCCGGGAAGAAGAACGGGTGAAGAGCCAACGCTATCCACCCGTTCTCCCGCTTCAGGACGCGCGCTGAGGCGTTACCGACTCGCCGCCTTGCGACGCTTGGCCGGCTTCGACCGGGCCGCCGTCTTGCCCACCTCGATCGGGACGATGTCCGGATTGGCGCCGTCGTTCGGCCTGCAGGCCGTCGCCGTGCGCGGCTGCTTGTAGACGAATCGCTTCCCCTCGTAGTTCCGGAACACCACTTCGTCGTCGTTGATCTCCTCGACATACTCCGGAAGCAGCGGCACCTTGCCGCCGCCACCAGGCGCGTCGATGACGAAGTGCGGAACGGCGAGCCCCGACGTCCAGCCGCGCAGTGCCTTCACTATCTCCAGTCCCTTCTGCACCTGCGTGCGGAAGTGCTCGCCGCCGGCGACCTGGTCGGCCATGTAGATGTAGTAGGGGCGGACGCGCGCCTTGAGCAGCGCGTGCATCAGCTCCATCATCACCCCGGGATCATCGTTCACGCCCCTGAGCAGCACCGTCTGGCAACCGAGCGGGATCCCCACTCTGCTGAGACGGTCGAGTGCGGCGACCGCTGCAGGCGTCAGCTCGCTGGGGTGATTGAAGTGCGTGTTCATGAATACCGGATGATACTTCTGCACCATCTCGCAGAACTCGGGCGTGATGCGCTCAGGCAGGTGCGATGTGATGCGGCTCCCGATCCGGATGATCTCGATGTGCGGGATCTCGCGCAGCCGCTGGAAGATGTACTCCAGCCGCCGGTCCGACAGCATCATCGGGTCACCGCCGCTCAGGATCACATCGCGGATCTCGCTGTGCTGGCGCAGGTACTCGAACGCCGAGTCGAACTGATTGAGCGGGATCTTCTCAGGATCGCCAACCTTGCGCCGCCTCGTGCAGAAGCGGCAGTACGATGCGCAGACCGGGCTCACGAGAAAGAGCGCACGGTCCGGATAGCGGTGCGTGATGTTCGGAACAGGGGAGTCGGCGTCCTCGTCCAGCGAGTCGATGACGCCGTCGACCACGTCGAGTTCCTCGACCGTCGGTATGTACTGGTTCCAGATGGGATCGCCGACGTGCCGGATCTGCTCCAGCGCCGCGGGTGTGATCCGCATCTGGAAGTTATCGAACGCCGGTCTCAGCGCCTCCACATCGATCGCGTCGTGGCCGAACCTGTCCGCCAGCTTCTCGAGGGTGGCGATGCTCTCTTCCTTCAGGGTCTTCTGCCAGTCACTCATCGTGACAATGCTCCTCCGCCTCCTCTCCCGTCGATGGGCGAGGAGAACCGTTTGGTGAAGATGATCCGATCATCCGCGGGCGCGTAGAATTCGCGCATCCTGGCGGCCTCGGCGTATCCGCGGGCTTCATAGAAGCCGCGCGTCGGCGCGTACTCGGATCGGGACGATGTTTCAACGGCCAACATCCGGGCCTGCTGTCCCTGTAGCCTTCGTTCGACCTCGGTCATGAGGATGCTTCCGCTACCGTGACCCTGCGCCTCGGGGTGCACCGCGATCCAGTAGAGATCGAAAGTGCGGTCCGTACCGGGGGTAGGTCCGTAGCAGGCGTAGCCGACCAGCTCGTCTTCCGGGGTGAAGGCGCCGAGGAAGACATAATCGGAGCTGGCGGGAGGAGGTGAAGCAGTGGAATCGCCGTGCAGGTCACGTCCAGCCGGTGTTTCATGGCTGTCCGGCGCGAGTGGCCGCGTAGCGCGGGGGCGGGGTGTGACCGCCTCGTCGAAAAGCTCGAGCGCGACTGCGATTTCCTCGCCGCGGAAGACATCGGTCGCGAGGAGAATCGCCTCGAGCCGCGCGCGGTGATGCGGCATGAGCGGACCGAGCTTCGCGCGTTGGCCCACCTAACGGTGACCGATTGCAAAGATCTCCGGCGCGTCGGCGCTGACGGGTGCGCGGATGCCGGAGAGCCGCTGTGCGACCGTCCAGTGATTGCTCCCGGCCGGGTCGCTGCCGCCGGTCATTTCACTACCGCGCGCGCTGTCGAGAGCCAGTGCACACAGCTCGCGCACCAGACCGTCGTACCCGAGCCCGGTCACACGCGCCATTCTCGCGAGCCCCGCATCCGGCGCGAGGTCAGGATTGGAGTTGACCTCGAGCAGCCATGGGCGACCGGAGCGATCGATGCGGAAATCCACGCGGCCGTATCCCTCTCCGCCCACGGCGCGCCAGGCTGCAAGCGCCAGCCGGCCGATCTCTGCGACCAGCTCCGCAGGAAGCTCGGCGGGACACTGCGGCTGCGTCCCGCGATCCTCGTCCGAGCCCGTATCCCACTTCGATCGGTAGGTGACGATCCGCCACATTCCCTTTGGCAGCTCGCCGAAGTCGATCTCTGCGAGCGGGAGCACGGTGCTGCCGAGTATTCCGACATTTACCTCGCGTCCCTCGACGTAGCGCTGCACGAGGACCTCGTCCCAGCGTTCGTGCATCGCGGCAATCCGCTCGGTGAGCGCACGTACTGTCCGCACGACCGAGCGCTGCTCAATTCCGATGGAGGCATCCTCCGAGGCCGGCTTGCAGATAGCCGGGAACCCTACGGCCGGGATACGCAGTCTCTTCGGCCGTGATGCGCGGGGCGAGTCGCGCCGTGCGGATCTCTCGGCGGCCGGCGGGGCCGCCTCGCTCTCCGCGCGGCGCGCCACGCCGAATCGTGGAACGGGGAGTCCGTTCATCCCCAGCACACCGTTGACGATGTGCTTGCGCAGGCAGAGCGATGTCGTGTAGCTGGAGCTCCCGGTGCACGGGACGCCCAGCAGCTCCAGCACGCCGATGACGGCGGGCTCGAAGGCCGCGACGCCGTCGATCCCCTCGCACAGGTTGAACGCGAGGTCGAAGCGGCCGCGGCGGATGCGTTCGATCCACCTGCCATCGGGGTCGACCGGGATGCGAACCACCTGCTCGCCGTCGGACGACAGCACGCGCTCTACCGCTTCCACCGTCTCCAGGATGAGGAGATCAGGCGAGGCTCCCAGAGCGGAGACTCCATCGAACAGCAGGGCGATCTTCATGGGCGGCTCCCCGTGACGGTGGAAATCAGCCGGCGGCGACGCGGCGGGCGCCGGCCGGCAATTCGGGCAGCGGTACGCCCTGTCGCTCCGCAGCCATCATCAGACACGACTGGATGAGCGCATCGTAACCGATGCCCGCGGCTCTCGCCGCCTTGGGAAGACACGAGTTGTCCTTCGCGTCCGGCAGAATTCCAGGGAGCGGATTCACCTCCACGATGTTCGGCGTGCCGTGTGCGTCGAGGCGGATGTCGACTCTCGCCCAGTCGCGGCAGCCGAGGACATCGTATGCACGCAGCGCCGTGGATTCGATGGATTGACGCAGCGACGCGTTCACTCTCGCCGGGCAGCGGAAGATCTCCAGCGGGCGGTCCCTGCTATCCCAGAGCCACTTCGCCTCGAAGCCGTAGATCGGGAGAGCACCGGCCGGCAATGTCTCGAAGTCCATCTCGACGATGGGCAGCACGCGCGCCGCCGGACCGTTGCCGAGCACGGCGCAGGTGAATTCGGCGCCCGGGAGAAACTGCTCGACGAGCACCGGCTCGTCATAGCGCTCGAGTAGAAAGGTGACCTGCTCCTCGAGCTCTCCGGCATCGCGGCAGAAGCTCCGCTCGGTTATGCCCTTGGATGATCCTTCGTGCACCGGCTTGGCGAAGAGCGGGAAGTCGAGCCTGGCGCGCAGGAACGCGATCTCATGGGGCGAGCGGACGAGAGCGAACGCCGCGGTGGGGATCCTGTTGTAGGACAGCACTTCCTTCGTGCGCGCCTTGTGCAGGCAGAGCGAGAGGGTGAAGGGATCGCTCCCCGAGTAGGGCACGCTGAAGAACTCGCAGATGGCGGGAACGCGTGACTCCCGGTTCATCCCGGTGAGTCCCTCGGCGATGTTGAAGACGATGTCGGGACGCTCGGCGCGGAGGCGGGCGGGGAAGTCGTGATCGGCCTCGAGGCGGATCACATCGCCGAGCTGCGAGAGTGCGGCGGCGACCGCGTCGATGGTCTCGGGGGTATCCCACTCGGCGTGCTCGTCGAGCGGTGGGGTGGCGGGATCGGCGCCGGCATGCGCGGGGATCGGCGCGGCCGGCGAGTCGGAGTTCCGGGACGGGATGTCCCGGCGCTTACTGGGAGGCTCTTCGTCGGAGTGGGGCGTCTCCGCTGCCGCCTGCGGCAGTGCGCCCTCCTCCCCTGGCTTCTGATTGTAGGCGAACCCTATGCGCGTCATCGGATCCCGGTTGACTGCCCTTACAGGAAACGCCGCTCGACGGAGCGGCGACGCCTCTGATTTTCTGCCGGCCACGCTCTCGATCGCCGCTGATCGCGTGCGCGGGTAGTGCGAGGCAAGAGCGATGCCGCTTTCAGATCGCGAGCAAGATATGTGTGGTGAATTTTTCGCGCAATGGCTTTCTTGCGGCGGCGAAGTTCGGCCGTCACCAGCACGCGCCGGGGGAGTTTCTCAGGGAGGTCGTGCCGAAGCTCACACCTTGTGGTACCGCACCCGCGCCGCCTCACGCCTGTCCTCGCCCATGTATATCTCGAAGTCGGAAAAGAAGCCGGCCGCCTCCGCCGTGAGAGTGCGGATGATCACGACGGCGAGGCGCCTGATCTCGAGCTCCGCCCCCTCGCTCGACCGGAGTTCGAGCATGGTCCGCCATGCGCGCGCGTTCCCGGTTACGACGATCCTGGTCTCGGTGGAGTTGGGCAGGACTCCGCGCGCTGCCTCGCGCGCCATCTTGCGCCGGTGCACGCGGTCCGCCACCCAGGAGTAGCGCTCCATGAGCTGCTCGACGAGCGAGACGTAACAGGCGAGTGCTGCCTCCATCTGCGTGCGCCAGATCGCTTCCAGCGCAGTGTCACCGATCACGGCGGGCGGCACGACGAAGCGCGCATCGGATTCGTCGACGTAGCGCTGCGAGAGCTGCGAGTAGGCAAAACCCGCGCGGTGCCGAACGAGTTCGTGCGTGAGCGACCGGCTCACTCCCTCGAAGAGCAGCGAGTAGTTGGCGTGTTCCAGCACGCTGCCATGGCCTTGCTTCTTGATGTTCTCGAGGTAGTCACGCGTCGACCGTTCGGCCGGGTTACGCTGGCTCATGTAGCACAGCCGGCCGGCGAATTCGGCCAGGCGCTCGCCGTCGCTGCTGTCGCCCACCCATTTCACCGGCAGATGCGGCGGCTCGGAGAAGACAGGGCGTGAGAGGATGCTGACCTTCGGCTCGTGGAGAAACACGGATAGGCGGTTGTGTTGTGTGGGAGCTGGTGAGGGCGCGCGGAAAGCTATGCCGCGCTGTGTCCGGATTGAAGCTCCTGCTGCTGCACTGCCGGCCGCCGTCTCAGTCCGGATCGCCGAGCAGCGCGAGACGGAAGTGGCCGTAGGCGCTCTCTCGAGCGACGAGATCGAGCGCGGCGCGCGCACGTGGCGGTAGCGGCGCGAGCTGCGGATCGTACTTCACCTGATCGATCGACCGCTGGCCGTCGAGCGGAACCTTCACACCCGGATTCAGGGTTCCGTCGGGATCGAAGGCCTTCTTGACGCGCCGGAATGCCGCGGTCGCGGCCGGATTCCACACGCGATCCAGGAGCGGCGTGCGCAGGCGACCGTCCCCATGTTCGCCCGACAGGGTGCCGTACAGATCAGCGGTGAGGCGCGTGACCTCGTCGAGCAGATCGAGCACGCCGGCGCGCCAGTCGCTCTGGTGCACGTCGATGAGCGGGTTCACGTGCAGGTGTGCGTCGCCGGCATGGCCGAAGATGACACCGCGGATGCCGCGGGATGCGAGCGATGCCCGGATTCCATGGATGTACTCGGCGAGATGCGACGGCGGGACCGCACCGTCCTCGATGAACTGCATGGACCGCAGGCGCGGATCGAGGGTCATGAGGACCGGGCTCGCGGCGTGGCGCAGTGACCAGAGCATGCGCTCCATCATCGGGTGCAGGGCGACAACGACCTCGCTTGCGCCGGCGTCCACAAGCGCGCGCTTCATCAGCCTCGCCTTGTCGTTGGCCCTCGAGGCGGTATCCGCCTCGAACTCGATGAGCAGTACGGCCTCGGTCCCCTCGGGGGCCGGCACGAGCGTCTCTCCGGCGCGTGCCACATCCAGAAACGTGCGGTCTAGCAATTCGCAGGCGGTGGCGCCACGTGCGCTCGCGCAGGCAGCCCCCTCGGCCGCGGCGCCGAGTGCAGGGAACGCCGCCAGAAGACTGCTCGTCGCGGCCGGGAGCGGTGTGAGCGCGAGCTCGATCCCGACGAAGAGCACCAGCGATCCTTCGCTCCCGACGAGGAGATCGACCAGTTCACCGGTATCGGCATACTCCGCGAGAGCATATCCGGAAGACTGCTTGCGCACCTGCGAGTGGCCGAGCTCGCCGCGGTTGGCGCTTCCGCGTAGCTCCTCGGCGTGCTCGGAGAAGCGGCGGATGGCGGGCACTCCGGTGGGCTCCGGCTCGCCGCGCCTCACCGTCGCACGCGAGCCATCCGCGAAAACGCAGTCCAGCGCGGTGATCCAGCGTCTCACCGATCCGAACTGCAGGGAGTGAGCGCCGGCTGCATTGGTGGCCACCATCCCACCCAGGGTGCAGAAGCCACCGCTCGAGGGATCGATGGGAAATCGCAGGCCGCGTACCTCGGCCCTCCTGTTCACGGCGCCGCGAAGCGCGCCGGGCCCCACCCACATGCGCGATGGATCGCCGGGGACATCGGCGATGTCGTCCAGACGACTCAGGTCGACGACGACCCCGCTCCCCGTCGCCCCGCCCGCCATCCCGCTCCCCGAGCCGCGGGGAATGATCGCCGTCCCCGTTTCCCACGCCCACGCGACGATCGCGCTAACGTCATCGGCATCCGCCGGCACCGCCACCGCATCCGGGATCGCACGCGCAATCCCCGCACCTTCGCTGTACACCGCGCACGCCACTTCGTCGTCGCGGAACGCTCCTCTGAACCCGGTGGGTTTCGCCATTGATGCCCCGATGCTTTGCCTCCTTCCCGGCAGGTTGCTGTCGAACGATCAGCCGCGCGGAGTGATCTGCAGTCCGAGGTCATTGACCCGCGGCGGGTCGACCGTGTAATCGTAGAATCCCTTCCCTGACTTTTGGCCGTACATGCCTGCAAGCACCATGCGCTTGAGCAGTGGCGGTGGCGCGTAGCGCTTCTCGCGATACTCGTCGAACATGATCTCGGCGATCCTGTAGGTCGTATCGAGGCCGACGAAATCGAGCAGCGTGAAGGGACCCATCTTATAGCCGGTTCCGAGCTGCATCCCCTTGTCGATGTCCTCGACGGAAGCCACGCCCTGTTCAAGCGCCCTGATGGCGTCGATGAGATAGGGCACCAGCAGCAGATTGACGACGAAGCCGGAGTTGTCCTTTGCGGCGATCGGTTCCTTGCCGAGCGTTCGTGCGAAATCGAATGCCCGCGTGAAGGTCTCATGGCTCGTCGTCACCGTGCGCACGACCTCGACCAGCGGCATCAGCGGTACCGGATTGAAGAAGTGCAGCCCCACCATGCGATCGCCGCGCGTCGTCGCGGCCGCCATGGCAGCGATCGTGAGACTCGAGGTGTTCGACGCGAAGATCGTGTGCCCGGGGCAGATCGCATCGAGTTCGCGCCAGAGACCGTTCTTGACCTCGAGATCCTCGACCACGGCCTCGATCACGATGTCGCACTCGCCGAGCGGACCGGCGTCGGTCGTGAACGACAGGTTCGCGAGCGCGGTGTCGCGCTGCTCTGCCGTCACCTTCTCTTTCTCGACTCCCCTGGCGAGCGTCTTCTCTATCCCCGATTTCGCGCGCTTGCAGAGGGCATCGGACACTTCGCGCAGGACGGTTGTGAAGCCGGACTGAGCCGCAACCTGGGCTATGCCGGAGCCCATCAATCCTCCGCCCAGCACGCCGACCTTCCTGATATCTGTCATCTGTCGTTCCGGTTTCGATGAGAGTGCGTCACGATTACGGGCCCATGCGTGTTGCCGCGGACAGCATCGCGAGCACGGATGGCGACGGGCCGCCGCCGTGCTCGAGCCGATCCAGTACCTGCTCGAGTGCGAGTTGTGCGCGAGCGGCGAGCTTGCGCTGTGTGTGCGCCGCACCTGCCGTACCCGCGGCTCCCGCCGCTGCACAGGCACCGGCGATCACCGCGGCCCCCGCCAGCGATCCGAGAGGGAGCGCGGCCACGAATGCAATGACCCCGCCACCGGCCACCAGGCCGCCGGCCAGCGACGCCGTTCCCCAGCGCACGTGGGTTCGCCGCACTCCGGATATGTCCGCGTCGAGCCGGACAAGCACCCGGCCCTCATCCACGCGCACGGCGGTCGCTCCCACCTCCACCGCGCGCGCCAGGGCATAGCCGCGCCCGCCGAGATTGAATCCGCGCTTGATGTTGCCGATGAGATCACGGCGCGCTTCCCACGTCAATCTGTCCGCGAAGCGCCGTCTGATCTGCAGGCATTCCTCCTTCTGCATCCATCTGTCGAGAGCGGCAAGGAGAGAGTCAGGTGTGCCGGAGAGCGTACGGCTGGCCGATACGGCAGCCGGTCCGAACATCGCGGCAATGCTGCCACTCTCCTGCCGTACGGCGACACGCGTCCGCTCCTCGGCGAGCGCCTGACGCAGATTGTGTGGTGCAAGGCCGACCTCGCGTCCCAGCTCGATGAACTGTTCCTCCGTGAGGTCGTCGCGCGAGTCGGGGGTGCCGGCCTGCAACTCCGCTGCGCGGGCGAGAACGCGTTCCAGCGCCTTCCGGTCGAGTGTGCGGTGCATTGGCGCGGCGGCCCGCACCGGCTGCTCCTGCCGGAGCCGCGACGATGCGGGCGGAACGGACGGGGGAGAGGGGCCCGCGGACGGAGGAGTCGATTCGTCCTCGTTCAATGGAGCCCGCCCTGCACTATCATATGCCGCCGAGTACTATGTCGAGCTGACGATCGATGCCGTCGATGATCGTGTCGGGCAACGGAAAGGCGGCGGCGAGCGCGGACCGCGCGCGCCCGGTCGGCACCTGCCTGCCCGCAGCTCGCAGGTAGTAGGCGGCGTAGCCATCTGCGAGCTCCGGGGCGATGCGCTCGACGAGCATCTCGCCGCCGCGGACGAGGGCGCTCGTCTGATATCCCTGATCGAGTCCCTGTCGTTTCTCCGCCGGCGTGGTCTGATCGTTGACGACGATCCCTGTCACCGCGCCAATGCTCTCGTGCGCGAAGACGTATATCGCTTCGATGGCCCGGGTGGGATTTTCGGGGAAGCCGGTGGTCACGATGTTGAGGCGGCTGCCGACCGTGATGACGCTGCCCGTGATGGTTCGGCCTTCACCGTTCAACGGAAGGGAGAGGAGAAAGGTCCCTGTCTCCTGCCCGGTTTTGTCCAGAAAGCCATCGAACATGCTGTGATAGACGTTCTGCCAGAGCGAATCGACCGCCTGCCGCGCGCCCGCGCCTTCACGTTGTTCCTCGAGCCAGAACTCATGGTAGAAGCTGTCACGTTCGTCCACCAGGGATCGCACGAAAAGGCCGAGCCACTCGCGATCCGCGGCATTCGGAAAATATCCTGCGAAGAAGGCGATGATCTGTTGCGCCGTCCGGTCATTCGAGCGGCGCGGCTCGCCGTCGGCCTCGAGGAAGAGCTCGACCGCCTGCAGCAGGGAGTCCCATGAACCGAAGTAGAGAGCGATGAACTGGGCGCCCTCGATGCGCGGATTGATCGCGAATCGGCTGCGGAGAGGCTCCGCATTGGCATCGAGCATCGTCGCGACATTCGCGCTGTTCTTCAGTCGCGTGATCGTCTGGCGGTAATCGCGACTGAAAAAGGGAACCCGGGCGGTGTCGCGCTGGAGCATGGCGTAGCCGTGCAGCCAGAGGTCCACGTGCTCCCGCGTCGCGACCGGCCACGGGTTCGCGGCCGTCGGCGTCACGATCTCGTCACCCGCTCCGCCCGCCTGATCCCCGGTACCAGCCGTCGTGCCTGCGCCGGTCGCGCAGGCGGACAAGGCCAGGAACGCCAGTGCGACGGCGGGCCGCACGATCGTCGCTCTCATCATCTCGGGTTCTCCGTGTACCGGTTTCAGGGCGTCCTCAATGCAGCGGGGTGGCAGCGCATGCTGCCTCGCACCGACCACGAATGTACGCGCCTCGCATGGGCCGTATCAGCTCAGCGACTCGACGACGAGCGCGATTCCCTGGCCGCCGCCGATGCATGCCGTGCCGAGTCCGTAGCGCTTTCCCTGCGCTCTCAGTGCGTGAAGCAGATGCGCTGTGATCCGGGCTCCCGAGGCGGCGAGCGGATGACTCATGGCGATCGCACCGCCGTGCACATTGAGCTTCTCGCGCGGGATCTCGAGGGCCCGCTCCACCGCGCACGTCTGCGGTGCGAAGGCTTCGTTCACCTCGATGAGGTCCATGTCATCCAGCGACAGCGCGGCACGTTCGAGCGCGATCCTGGACGACGGCACGGGACCGATGCCCATTATCTTCGGGTCCACGCCGGCGACGCCCCACGACACGAGACGACCCAGCGGCGCGAGCTTCCTCTTCTTCGCGTACGTTGCGCTCGATATCACGAGCGCCCCCGCTCCGTCGCCGATACCCGATGCGTTGCCTGCGGTCACGACGCCATCGGCCCTGAAGTAGGGGCGAAGCTTTCCGAGTCCTTCCAGTGATGTATCGGGCCGCATGTGCTCGTCGCGCCTGAACTCCTCCGTGCTGCGGGTCTTCGGGTTCTTCACCTGAATGCCGATGACTTCCTCATCGTACACGCCGTTCGTCCATGATTCGTGCGCGAGCTGCTGCGAGCGAAGCGCATATTCATCGACGCATCCGCGATCGATCCGGTATTCGGTTGCCAGGTTCTCAGCGGTTTCCGCCATCGAGAGGCCGGCGACGGGATCGGTGAGCGATTCCCACAGAACATCCTCCAGCGGCGGCGTTTTCCCGAGCGGGATGCCCCAGCGCGCACCGCGTACGACGTGCGGCGCCTGCGACATCGACTCGCCGCCGCCCACGAGACAGAGCTCCGCGTCACCCAGCATGATCTCCTGCGCACCGTCGACGACGGCCTGAAATCCGGAGCCGCACAGGCGGTTCACCGTCAGTCCCGGTGTTTCGATGGGACAACCGGCACGGAGCGCGACATGGCGGGCGAAATAGAGCGCGTCAGGCGATGTCTGGATGACGTTGCCGAAGATGGAATGGTGCACGTCGGTCGGCGCAATACCAGCCCGTTCCATGGCCACGCGTGCCGCCTCGACCGCCAGGTCTATGGCGGTGAAATCCCTGAGCGTGCCTCCGAACGTGCCGAACGGCGTCCGCACGGCCGAGAGGAAGACGATGTCCGTGGTCGAGCCCTGGGTATGCATTGTTGGGCCCCTGGTCGTTGATGAGAAAGCGGCGCCGGGCGATCGCGCGGCGGCCGCTCTCGAAAGATGGGTCCCTGGGCCGGCCTATTCAAGCGACGCCGTGGATGCAATGTTGTGTGACAACAACGATCTTCCGAGGGCGCCGATGCACGCTCCCATGCCGTTCTTTCAGCAGGTCAACAGCTATTTCGACAAGGCCGCCGTGCACACCGACCACCCGGTCGGGTTGCTCGAGCAGATAAAGGTCTGCAACAGCGTCTTTCACACGACGTTCCCTCTCAAGCGGGACGACGGCTCCATCATCGCCGTGGACGCATGGCGCGCCCAGCACAGCGTGCATCGGCTTCCGACCAAGGGAGGAATCCGCTTCACTCCACACGCGTCGGAGGACGAAGTGATGGCACTGGCGGCGCTCATGACATACAAGTGCGCGCTGGTCGACGTACCGTTCGGTGGCGCCAAGGGGGCCGTGCGCATCGATCGCTCGAAGTTCTCACTGGCCGAGATCGAGCGGGTGACGCGGCGCTACACCTTCGAGCTGCTGGCAAAGAACTTCATCGGGCCCGGCGTCGATGTGCCCGCGCCCGACTACGGCACAGGGCCACAGGAGATGGCGTGGATTGCCGACACGTTCATGGCCATGGCGCCGTCACAGCTCGATTCAGCCGGGTGTGTGACGGGGAAGCCGGTCACGCAGGGCGGTGTTCGCGGCCGCGCGGAAGCTACCGGGCGGGGCGTGTACTTTGGCGTGCGCGAGGCGTGCAGCCGCACCGGCGACATGAAGCGTCTGGGGCTGGCGACGGGCATCGATGGCAAGCGCATCGTCGTGCAGGGTCTCGGGAACGTCGGCTACCATGCGGCGAAGTTCCTGCGCGAGGGTGGCGCACGGCTGATCGCGCTCGCCGAACGCGAGGGAGCGATCGTCGATGCGAACGGGCTGGATGTCGACCGGGTTGTACGACACCGCGAGGAGCACGGAACGATTCTCGGCTTCCCCGGGGCGACGGACATCACGGACACCCGGATCGCGCTCGAGCTCGAGTGCGACATTCTCGTTCCCGCCGCTCTCGAGAACCAGATAGGCGAAGCCAACGTCGATCGCGTACGTGCGAAGATCGTTGCGGAGGCAGCGAACGGGCCTGTCACCGCCGCAGCGAGCGAGAAGCTCCTCGCGCGCGGTGTGCTCATCATCCCCGATCTCTTCCTCAATGCGGGCGGTGTGACGGTTTCCTACTTCGAGTGGATCAAGAACCTCTCGCACGTCCGATTCGGGCGGATGGGCAAGCGGTTCGAGGAGGCTACGAACGCCAAGATCCTGCGTGCCGTCGAGGATCTCACGGGCCACACGATAGATCCCTCGATGCTCGCCCAGATCTCCGCGGGGGCCGGAGAGGAGGACCTTGTGAACTCGGGGCTGGAGGAGACGATGGCGTCGGCCTTTGCCGAGATCCACGAGATCGCATCCTCGAAGAAGGTCGATCTTCGCTCCGCCGCGTTCATCAATGCGATCAACAAGGTCGCGCGCGCGTATTCCGAGCGGGGGATCTTCCCGTGAGTCCCGATCGCGGTCGGCGACCTTCGGCCCGACCGATCATGCCAGCACGCGTATGCGCTGCGCGACCCAGTCGCCGACCGCGCGGGTGCCATAAGAACCGCCAATGTCGGACGTGACGACGCCCTCGCCAATCGCATCGCGCACGGCGTTGTGGGTCGCACGGGCGGCCTCGTTCGCGCCGATGTGCTGCAGCATCATCGCGAGCGTGAGGATCGCTGCAAGGGGATTGGCCCGGTCCTGCTTCGCGAGCGCCGGCGCGCTCCCGTGTACCGGCTCGAACATGGCCACCTTGCCCGGATGCCGGTTGGCACTCGGGGCGATGCCGAGTCCGCCGACCAGCGCGGAAGCGAGGTCGGAGAGAATATCGCCGAAAAGATTCCCCGTGACGATCACCTGAAACTCCTCGGGAGAGCGGATGAGCTCCATGGCCAGCGCGTCCACGTAGCGCGCGTCGCGCCGTATGCCGGGGAACTCGCCCCCCACCTCATCGAAGACGCGGCGCCAGAGCATGTGTGCCGGAATCGCGTTCGACTTGTCGGCCATCGTCACGTGCGACTTCCCGTTGTCGCGCGCCCACTCGAAAGCGTACCGGATGATGCGCTCCACACCTTTCCTCGTGTTCAACTCCTCGGCGATGGCGATCTCGTCCGGTGTACCGCGCTTGAAGGTGCCACCGATCGAGACGTACAGCCCCTCCGTGTTCTCCCGGAAGATGGTGACGTCTATGTCCTGCACGCTCTTTCCCTTGAGCGGCGTGAGGTGATCGGCGAACAACTGTGCCGGGCGTTCGTTCACGTACAGGTCGAGCTGGAAGCGCATCCCAAGGAGGATGTCGCGCGCATGCTCGTTACCGGGAACTCGCGGGTCACCCAGCGCGCCGACCAGAATCGCATCGAAGTCCGACTCCATGCGCCGCATCTCCGCGAGCGGCAGCGTGTCCCCGGTTGCGAGATAGTGGTCGGCTGAATACGGGAGCATCTCGACCTCCACTCCCGGGCGGAACGCTATCTCGACGGCGTCGAGCACCTTGAGCGCTTCGTCCACGACCTCCGGTCCGATTCCATCTCCCTTCACGACTGCCAGTCGGGGCATGCTTCAGTTGGTCGGTTGGGTTGTACGGCCGCCATCGAAGGCAGTATCGGCGACAACGGCCCCCGGATGCGAGAGCGCATACACGTAGGCGGCGACCTGGTATGCCTGAAGCGCCGTGAAGCGCGAGGCAAAGGCGGGCATGATCACCGGTGCGTTTGCAGGAACCGCCCCTTCGAGAATCACGCGCCGGATCGATGTGATGCTGCCGCTGCCGTACTGCCACTCCTCGTCCCGCAGACTGGAGCCGAGGCTGGCCACTCCCGCGCCTCCGCCAGCATGACAGGTCATGCACCTGCCGATTCCGTGAAAGAGCGAATCCCCGGCCGCGCTGTCAGCCACCAGGATCACCGGCGGTCCGATGTCGAGCACGCTGTCCGCCAGTCCGGGTGGAAGATCCACAGCTTCGATGTGGAGGGAGTCGCCCGCGCTGTCGAGCATCTGCTCGCTGAGGACAACGGCGCTGTCAACAGCCTGGTCCGCCCGGTCGATGTCGCCGGCGCACGCAGCGAGTGCGACCAGCGCTGCCATCGCGGCCGCGGCCGCCGGAGCCGCCGCACTCACGCCTGCGCGACGCCGCGCCCGCACGTCGTGCAGAACTTCCAGCCGACCTCGAGCTCCGTTCCGCACGCCGGGCAGTGCTGGACAGTGAGGTTCTGCCCGCAGTGCGGACAGAAGACCAGGCGACGTGCGTCGGGGAGTGAACCACCGCAGTAGCTGCAGCTCCCGCCGAGCGCGTTGGCGGTGACGTAACGCTGTGGGGTAGCCATGGCGCCGGGGTGCGTTTGGGAGGGTTCGGATGCCGACGGAAACGATGTGGGAGCCGCCGCCGGTGCTGGCGGGACGGTTGCCATCGACCGCGGAAGGGGAGATGGTGCAGCCGCCTTCCTGGGCGCTGCTCTCTGTGACCGTTTGGCGGTCTCCACGCGAGGCTGCGCCGGAGCAGACGACGGGGCCCGCCGGGCCGGCGCCGCTGACGCCGGCGGCCGTGGTGGTGGCGCGAAGGGAGATGCGGAGATGGGTTCGCGCGATCCATCTCCGGCGTTCCCCTCCAGGCGCTGCTCCGCGTCCTGCGCGATCGATACGGGGGAGTGCGCATAGGCGCGAAATGCGCTGGTGTCAGGATTGGGTGATTCCAGCTCCTGGCGCAGCACACGCTGCACCCCGTCCTCCGCCTTCAGATAACCGCGCGCGCCTGCGATGAGACCCAGCATCGCCATCTCGTAATCCTCGTTGGTCTCGATCTCGAGTTCGCGGCGATTGTGCCTGTAGGGGATGAGAGTCTGATACAGCTCGGACACCTCGAACGGCCGAGTGAGATACTCGGGATAGCTGTTGCGAATGTTGTACAACAGCCGCTGGAACATGCGATCTAGATCGTCCATTGTCATCCACCGTTGAGGGCGCGGGCCGGCGGCGCGCGCCAACCTGAAATCACTTCGTCCGGTGGATCATCCGCAAGGGTCGTGCACCGCCCAACCGTCCCGCGGCCATCGCCCCGAACATCCGCGAGGACGCAAAAAAACCGGAGCATTCAGCTCCGGTTCCATTCACAGGACACGTGATCCTAGCGACCTGCCGATTCCATTCGTGCGTCGATGTCGTTTCGATACTTGTCGCGATTCGAGCCGCCGACCCTCTCGACGGTGCGCTCGATCACATTGTGCTCATGCGTCCTTGCATCGCTGAAGCCGTAGAAGTATCCGATCACGATGCCTGCTACCAGAACTAGCACGTATTTGAGCATGATGACCTCTTGGCCGCGAGCATGGGCATGACCGCCGGCCGATGCCGAGCGGAGTCATCCCATCAGACGCCCTGACGGTGTGCTCGGTAACTTGCGCGATGCACGAAATTCGGCCTCCACCGGAAAGGGATCGGGCGCCACGGTCACCTGGCCCCGCGCCCGCTCTTCGATGAGCCATTCCGCGAATGCGGAGCGGACGAGACCGCCGGAGTTCGCCTGATCATCGGCAGCGCGCGTGGCGAGGTGATCGGCATAGGAATTCTGCGGGTGACCGCCGTGCCCTCGTACCCAGCGCCACTCGCACTCGTGTGGCTCGCTGGCGTCGCACAGCTCCTGCCACAGTTGGAGGTTGGCCACTTCACCCGCCTTCTTCCGCCACCCGCGCGCTGCCCAGCCGTGTATCCACTCCTTCGCACCCTTCACGAGATACTCGGAGTCGCTCGTGAATCGGACGCGAAAGACGCTACCCTTCCTCGCGCGCAATGCGCGGAAGACCTCGATCGCCGATCGCAGCGCCATCCGGTTGTTCGTCGTTGCCGGCTCTGACAGCCAGAGATCGCGCCGCCGCATCGTGCCGGTCCGCTGATCCACGTATTCGATGAGTGCGGCACCGCCGCCCGGATTGTCGCCGGTGCGCCCGTTGCCTCTGCACGACTCGTCGGCGTAGACGGCGACGAGAGGAGGCTCGGCGGCCGTCACCGCACCACCTCGATGGAGTCCAGCTCATCGATGTATAGCGTGATCGATTCACCCGTCGTGGGATGCACCGCTTCGAGCGCCTCGCGATTGCCACTCGTGCGAAGTGCACCCGGTATGATCGTGTACTCGGTACCGCGCCGGTAGACGGACATCCGCTGCCCCTCGGCGATTGCGCGTTCGAGCGCGTCATACTGTTCGTGCGTCAACTGTGCCAGGGTGTGTCTCCCCCTCTTTCACCGAGCCAGTTGCAGGCCAGCTCCGCGAGTACAACCGTCGCACGCTCGATCTCATCGATCTCCACCCATTCCTCGGCGGAGTGTGCGAGGGTGATGTCGCCGGGGCCGAAGCAGATCGCAGGAATGCCTGCATCGTTGAGAAGTGCGGCGTCGGTCCAGGCGCTCAGGCCTTCGACGCGCACCGGTTCTCCGGATGCGGCGAGCGCTGCGCCGAGAGATCGTACGACAGGCGCATCGACGGCGACGTCGCTCGGGCCCTGAGCGAAGTCGAGCCGCGTCCTGGCGCGGAACGACGGCGTTGTCGATCGCACGCGCTCGCACGCCGCCATCACCTCGCGCAGCACGTCCTCCGCGCTCTCGCCCGGCAGTGTACGGCGCTCCAGCCGGAGCGAGCAATGATCGGGATAGGTCGACATCCCGATCCCGCCACTTATCAGCGATGCGTGCATGGAGGCGTGTCCGAGCAGTGGATGCGTACGAGCGACGAGCACTTCACGTTGAGCGCGGTCGAGCTCCGCCAGCAGAAGGCCGGCGTGCGTTATGGCATCGACGCCGATGTCGTAGCGGCTGCCGTGCGCGGCCCGGCCGGTCAGCTCGACATCGAGCCAGGCGAAGCCGCGATGCGCGGGCGCGATGGCAAGCCGTGTCGGCTCCGTCACGATCGCCGCGTCAGCGCGCACTCCGGATGCGATGAGCGCACGTGTCCCGATGCTCTCGTTCTCCTCGTCGGCGACCGCGGCGACCACTATCTCCCAGCCGTGCGCCGACCCTGTCCCCCCCCCCGCCCCCCCCCACCCTCCCCCCCCAGCAGCGTTGCCGCGCGCGCGGCCGCGGCACACATGGCCGCGACCCCGCCCTTCATGTCCGCTGAGCCGCGGCCATACAGGCGGCCGGCGCGCTCTTCCGCGCCGAATGGCGAGTGCGTCATGCCATCGGTTGCCACCACGTCCATGTGGCCATTGAACATGAGCGTGGGCGCCGTTCCCGACCCGCGCCTGCCCGTCCTCGCGATGACGTTGGGCCGGTTGGGTGCAGCGTCGATCACCTCGACGCCGAATCCCCATTCCGCGAGGATCCCCGCCAGCAGCCGCGCCACGCCGGCTTCACCAGGGGCCCCCGGTGCGAGGGCGGGATTCCGGGAGTCCTCGCGAATGAGCGCGCGCGCGAGGGCAACGGCGTCGCCACGCTCCATGGTCACGTTGACCTTCGCTGGTCATCCATTGCCGAGAATGCTAAACCCATCACGGTCGATCGCGAAGGGAAGGAGCGTTGCGAGCTCTGCGAGCGCCGGCCGAAGACGCGGGTCCTCATCTTCCGGCGTGATGATCAGGACACAACCGCCGCCGGATGCGCCGAGGGCCTTCCCGCCCAGAGCACCGCGGTCCTGCGCGCGGCGCATCAGGGCGTCAATCCGCGGCGTGCTGATCGAATGATGCAGTGCGCGCTGGTGGTTCCAGTGCACTCCCACGAGCGCACCCAGCGAATCGAGATCGCTCTCCCGCAGCGCCGACGCCATTTCCTTCGCCAGCTCGCGCATGGCTGCGAGTGCGCGCATTACACTGGTGTCGCGCCGCCGATAGGAATCGAGCACTGACGTGATCTGGGTGGCGGAGATACGCGATTCGCCGGTGTAGAGTATGATGCATCTTCGTTCGATCCGGCTCGCCAGCGCAGGCGCGAGCGGGATCTGTTCGACCGTGGTCGCCGCGTCGAAGCACAGGGCGAGCGCTCCTCCGAAGGCAGCGGCATAGTGATCCTGTCGTCCTCCAGCGATCCGGAGGTCCTCCACTTCCATGGCCCTGCTGCGCTCCGCGAGGGCCGCGCGGTCGAGGGGTTCACCCACGTAGCGCGCGATCGCCCCGATCGCGGCGACGCCTGCGGCCGACGATCCGCCGAGACCGGCGCCCACGGGGAAGTCGCTCGTGATGGTGAGGCGCAGCGGCGGTTTTGATGCGGCCGAGAGTCCCGCGCGATGCATCGCCGCACGGGCCAGTCGCACTTCCGCGAGGGGAATCCTTTCGAGCGGTGCGCGTGTCGCGGCGTCGGCGTCCGCGCGATCTTCCGGGATGCTCAGCGTCACCGTCGCATAGCGCGCAATGGCGACGCAGGCGACGAACCCGCCCTGCTCCGTTGAATAGGGTGGCACGTCGGTCCATCCGCCTCCGAAGTCGACACGTGTGGGCGCGCGAGCTCGCAGACGGAAGGCGTCAATCAGAAGAGCGCTCCATGGGACGGAGCCCGAGGGGCTCAGCGTTCCGGTGGTAGTTCCGGAAGATCGTCGGTGTCCGGCGTGCCGATCGCCCGAACGACACTGGCCGCGACAAGAAGCTCGCGCAGCTCCTCCTCAGCCAGCGCGCGCCAGTCTGCTGGTACTGGCGCGAGGCGTCGCTTCTCCCGTCCCGAATCGAAGCACAGCCATCCGCTCTCGAACCCCGTCGCGAACTGCTTGTTGCGTACTCCCTGGAGGGCGGCCTGATCCACCTCCCACACTTCCCAGATCGTACCGGTTTCATCCGCGAACTGACGCATCTTTCTCCGGCTCGCTGCTGATTTGCAGGTCGCGAGAAGGTCGCGCGCGCGCTCACGCAAGAATGGTGCGCACACTCGCGCGAGCGAACTGGCTGAAGCATCCGTTTCATCAACTCGAATGGTCGTGCACGATGCGCCATGTGCCGTCTGTCTTCAGCAGAATCAGCGACGTCGGCCCGCGAGATGTCACCGAGTCGCCGCGCGCGAGAACGTAATACGCCACAGCGTGAACGACGCCCGGAGCCAGAACATCCACTTCGATATTCTCGAACGAGAGTGAATCCCGATTCCCGCCGGGTGCGAAGCGCGGAGCATACGCCGAGCGTATCTGCTCGGGCCCTCGCAGCAATCCGCTGCTGCCGATATACGTTGTGCGAGCGCCCACCGCGTAATCGGACATGAACGCGTCGAGATCACCGCGATTCCACGCCGCGGCTCCAGCCTGGAACATCGAGACTATCGCGTCGCGGACTGCCACGCTGTCGGCGCGTGCGCTTTCGGTGCCCGCCGATGGCGAGTCGGAGTATTCGCCGGTCTCGGCACCCGCGCACGCGATGAACGCCGATGCGGCGAGGACGAAGAGCGCTGCGGCGACGGAGCCGGACGTTGTGCGGCGAAGGTCACGCATCGACATTCCCTCCCTGGGTTGCAGGATTCCCGAAGATAGCTCGCTTCCGGGCACATGTGTTGCGCCTCGAGATCTGACGATGACAGAACCAGTGGATCTGCTCGACAGCTATCCGCTCATACTGCTCTCCAACAGGGAGCCCTATGAGCACATGCGCACGGGTGCCAGCGTTGAACTGAAGCAACCGGCCGGCGGTCTCGTCTCCGCGCTGGATCCGACCATGCGGCGAGCGCGCGGTACGTGGGTGGCCTGGGGCTCCGGCTCGGCCGA
This sequence comes from Gemmatimonadaceae bacterium, assembly GCA_050733695.1. GTDB lineage: Bacteria > Gemmatimonadota > Gemmatimonadetes > Gemmatimonadales > Gemmatimonadaceae > JBOHTO01. Next base: position 25,943 of record JBOHTO010000011.1, read on the forward strand.
TCGCGAGAGCTCCGATGATCAGGGGCGCGTCATGGTCCCGCCGGACGACCCGCTCTACACGCTGCACCGCGTCTGGCTTTCCGACGACGACATAGACGGCTACTACCAGGGTTTCGCCAACACGGCGCTCTGGCCGCTCTGTCACATGCTCATCCAGCACTTCCGTTTCAGACGCTCCCACTGGGAGAGTTATCGCGCCGTCAACGAGCGGTTCGCACGGGCGGTCGCCGATGAGGCGGGCCGCGCCGCGAAGGGGGGAAGGGGGGGGGTTGGGGGGGGCGACGATCGC
>JBOHTO010000012.1:0-38221 GCA_050733695.1 Gemmatimonadaceae bacterium
ATTCGCCGGTGAGAGGCGGACAAGTACACGCCTTCTTGGACTTTCAATCGAGCGTAACTGATCCCGAGTGCTCGTAGTCGGCGGCGGTGGCGACGCTTTGGAGCCGGACTGGACCCGATGAGGGCTCAGAGAACGCTATGAACGAGATCGGCGACTTCGGCGGCATTCCGATTCGTGGCGTCGAGTGGAGCCTCGGGCGCCGCGGAACGCAGCTCCGCTGGACGGTCGGGTGCGCGAAGCGGGCGCCGTGGGTTGAGCGTGGAAAGACCGTCGAGGAGACACGAGTCATGGGGGTGCCCTGGATCGCCGGAAGCGCTCGACCAAATGCAGGTGGCCGCGCTGACATACCGGGCACACGGAGCACAGCGGAGCTGACGCACTCACCTCGATGCTGGGTCTGGGCTGAGCGAGTGTGGTCGTCGCCGTGACCGCGGAGGCGGGCGCGGATTGCTGGGCGTGCAACTGGAGCAGGTGGCGCGCAAGCGCGAGACCCTCACGGCAGGTGGGGCTCAGGAGGCCGTAGTACCGGACCTTGGTGAAGCCTCGCGGGAGGACGTGTTGGAGGAATCGCGCGATGAAGACATCCACCGGGAGCGTCAGTCGCTTGGTCTCGTGCGTGCGGGCGTGGGTGTAGCGGAAAGTGACCCGACCGTGCTCGAAGCGTTCGAGGGAATGGTTGCTGAGGGCGACGCGATAGACGTAGCGCGAGAGATAGCGCGTGGCGTGGTCACCGGCGCCGATCTGTTGCACGTGGACGGTCCATCGCCGCGTCCATACCTTGGCGTCGATGTCCCGATCCAGCTCCGCCTGCGCCAGCGCGTCACGGATCTTCGCGCGAAAGATCTGCGACAGCTTCACCATATGTAACCGGGCACGAGGAAGCGCGGATGAGCGGGCTTGATCCAGGCGGCGCCATCGGAGGAGAGTCCGCCCGCGGTTACGAGGAGGTGCGCGTGCGGATGGTATTCCAGGAGGGCCACGTACCGCATTGAGTACGTGGCCCCGGCGCATCGAAACCGGCCGCTAGCGCCTCATTTCGGCGACTCGCCCTCAGTGTGCTCGCAGAGTCCTGGCGGGACCGACGTCCGGCAGTGGTTGTTCTCGAATGTGTTCGCGCCGACCAGGTCCCAGAACAGGTCCGGCGCGTTGTTGAACGCCTTGTTGCGCGCGACGGTTACGCCGGTGGAGCTCAAAAAGACCGCGATGCCCGGACCGGCGTTGTTCACGCTCCGATTGTTCTCGATGACGTTGCCGTTCGCGGCAGCGAGGTTCCGGATGCCGAACCGCCGATTGTCGTGCGACTCGTTGTGGAAGATCAGATTGTTGTCCGCGCCTGCGGCCACCTGAATGCCGAAGTCGTTCTCGAACACCTCGTTGTGGCGCACGACGTTCCCGTCGGATCCACCGCCAATTACGTTGATCCCGCATGCAACAGATGCCGGGCTGAAGTTCGCGACGGCCCGGTTGTGCTCCACCAGGTTCCCAGGCGCATTCTGCAACTGGATGCCATCGTGGAAGGGACTGCCGGTCGTCACGTTCATCCGGATCGTGTTTCCGCTGCTCCCCGTTCGCAGCCAGATGCCGGCCTCGTGATAATTTCGGACGACGAACCCCTCGATCAGGTTGCCGTGGGCGTTTTCCAACCGGAACCCGGCGATCATCGCGGGAAGGTCGAGCCCGTCGAGGGTCACGTCGCCAGGCTTCCCCTTCGCTAAAACCCGAAGATCGTTCTTCGCGATCGTGACCTGCTCGAGGTACGTGCCAGCGCAGACGAGGATCGTGGCGCCCGGGTCGGCAGCCGCGACCGCGGCCTGGATGGTGGCAAAGTCCACGTTCGGGCAGTCGGCTCCGTCATTGTCGACAACCAGCGTCCTCGGGCCGGTCGCGTTCGCCGAGACCCCGGGAACCACTGCCGGTCGCGTCGGATCGTCGGCTGTACAGGCGGCGAGTGCGCCGAGTATTGCCGCGCAGAAAGCGGTGCGGGCGAGGTAGTGACTCATGAGGCACCTCCTCTTCGAATGGATGGTCGAACGCATCATCGTGCGCGATCTGCGTGAACACCACTAAGCACAAAAACCGGCTGGGTGAGCACACACGCGGGCTCTCCTCAGCCGGTTTCGCGATTTGCTGCGCCCGGAGCATGGGCGAGCCCTTTCCGGCAGCGCCCGGGGCATCATGGCATCTGAGGGGGTTCTACTATACCTCGGACCTGCGCGATCGTCAAGTGTACGGTGCGCGAGCACCTCCACGCGGAGCGGCTCGTCCTCTATGTGTCGGCCGCTGCGCGCGGCAGACACGACGACCCCCTCGAGCTCGGCCGCGTGCTCCGTGAGCTGGATGACGATCGCAGTATCGCTGCTCGGCCGGAGCGTTCCCGTGAAGTCGCCCCCCGTTCTGCTCGAGGAACCGGTGCAGCAGCTGCACGGTGCGCGCAGGCATGTCGACCATGCGGTGCACACCGGCGACGAACCGGTCGTACGACTCGAGGAATTGCACCTCCTCGGGCAGATCGCGCTCGATCGTCTCCGCGACGCAGCTGTAGAGGAATTCCGCGTGTGCGGTCGCGTCGAAGTACCGGTAGTAGTCTGCGGTGTCGTTCAGCACTTCAATATCGCCGCGCGACGTCGCGCGCCACTCGATGTACGGCAGTAGCGGCTTCGAGGGGAGTCGGGGTCAGTACGACCCCGGACTGGTGCAGGGGGAATCATCGGCCCGGACAGGTGTAGACGAACGCCTGTCCGGGGCACGCCCGCCCCCTCCGCGGACGGCCAATACCTCTTCTTCGTCAGCCACACCACGCGCCAAGGCTGTCCGGGCAGCGGCAATTTCTACTTCAGCCGCGCAGTGCGTCTTCAGCGAGCCGTCGGCCGGTGCGCCAGCCACTCCAGCCATTCGAGCCGGAGGAGCAGGTCCCCGCGGTGGCCGTCGCGGCGGAGCATCACGAAGCGATCACCGTCCGGATGTACGTCGTACGCCGCTCCGTTGGAATATGCCGCGTACGGCGAGTCGTCGAACAGCACGCGCCGGCTGGCGAGGACGATGGGCGAGTCGCTGACGAGCTCCACGGCGGCCATGCCATCGTCGCTGCGGTAGAAAAGTGCCCGGCCGTTCGGGGCCCAGCGCGGCTCGCGACCCCCGGCGTGCGACACCTGCACCGGTTGGCGGAGCTCGGGGAACTCACCGACGTAGACCTCGTCGCGCCCCGAACGGTCCGACACCCACGCCATCCGTCGGCCGTTCGGGGAGAGTGCAGCGGCGCGCTCGTTCGCCGGCCCGTGCAGATATGGTCTGGGGGCTGCGACTCCATCGAGGGGGACGATCCAGATGTCGCGTTCAGTGTCCAGATCCAGCACATCGTACACGAGGGCGCGACCGTCGCGCGTGAACTCCCGTGGCAGCTGGCCCACCTCGGCCCTGCGCAGTGTCCTGGCTGGAGCGCCGGAATCCGTCCACATCAATCTGATCTCGAAGCCGTTCTGACGACTGTCCGGCCGACTGGCAAAGGCCAGCCGTTGCGGAAGAGTCGACGACATGACAGGGCTGTTGTTTCCCGAGTCGACCGTGATCCTTCGCGACTCCTTCCCCGCCAGGTCGATCATCCAGAGATCGGCCAGCCGCGTGTCAGGCACGTGCTGCGCTGCCAGAATATGTCTGCCATCCGGCGAAAAGCGGGGAGCCTCGAAGCCCCATGCGCTGGCTCGAACCACGTCCGCGTTCCCCATCGTATCAACGAGCACGAGCGTGTTGCCCGCCCGCCTTGGCACGTAGACCAGCGCCTCAGGCGAAACCGCGACCTTGGCCGCGCCGCTCATGCCGACGTGGACATCCTCCGCCACGGACATTACGGGACCGATGATGCGAACGGCCGTGGCGTCGAAGCGCGCCGCAAGCAACGCTCCGTCCTGCCGCGCCCAGACGAGATACCCGGGTGCCACGTATCGCGGACTCGTTCCGGGCACGCCGAGCGGGCGCACGTCCCCGGATCCGAGCGACACTGCCGCCAGCTGGGAACCAGAGTCGTTCACGATTGTCAGGAGGGCAGTGCGGCTGCCGGGCAGCACGTCCGGCCAACGGTACCACGCCGGGCGCGTGCTGTCAGACGCCGCGACCAGCTCCGGCCTGCCTCCGCTGGCAGAGACCTGAAAGATGCCGGCGGAAGTAGCGAAGACGATCATGTCGCCGTCGCCCCAGCTCGGGCCTTCCACGTCGGCGGCGACGGGGCAGACCTCTACACTCGGGCCGCCGGATATCCTCACCCTTCGTATCGCGTTGCCGGCGATGTACCCGATCCATTCGCCGTCGGGCGAGAAGAACGGCTGTAGCGCTCCGAGCGTCTGCGGGATCGCCGTGAATCTCGTCCGGTTCCTGTGCTTCAGGTACAGTTGGGGACCGGCCCCGTCGTCTCCTATGTAGACAATGTTGCCGTGGTGAGAGACCGCGATCGTCCTTCCGCCGACGCCTTCGGCGAGCGGTGGCACCTCGTCGACATCGATCAGTTGCACCCACTGGCTGCCCGGACCCCGTACAGGCTGGCGCGTGGAGCTCCAGAGGCCCACGAAGCCGGCGGTGCCAATGGCGGCTGCCGCTAGTATGGCGGGGGTCGTCCACGAGCGCGGGAGCAGCCTGGCGACCCGGTGATCGACAGGAATGGGCGCGACTTCGGTGAGCGCAGGCGGGGACACCGTGCGCTCTTCTTGCCGGATCGCCGACGCGAGCGCGTGCGTCTCCGGCGACGGCTCGAGCTCGTACTCCTGCGCGAGCCGGTAGACGAATGCCTCGTATGCACGTATCGCGGCGGCTCTGTCGCCAACGTCGCGGAAGAAGAGCATGAGCCGTCGCACGACAGTTTCATCCGCCGACATGAGATCGGCCGCGCGCCTCGCCCAGCGTTGTGCCTCGAGGACACGGCCGTCGGCGGCATGTGCCTCGGCGAGCATCCACGCGCCCTCCGATGCCCGCTGCCGCAGCCGTTGCCGCTCGCCTTCCACCCAGCGCTCGAACTCTGGAGCGTCCGCGATGTGGAAGCCATCCAGCAGGTCGCCGCGATAGAGGGCGAGCGCGTCTCCGATGTGGCCGGCGTCAAGCGCGTCCTCGAACGCCGCGGCATCGCACCAGATGGCGCCGGGCGCCACCGCGACCTCGTCGCTCCTCTGGCTGACGAACACGTCATCACCGAGTCGCGAGCGCAACACGTAGAGCGCCTGGTTCAGCGCGGCGCGTGCGTGCATCTCATCGGATTCCGGCCAGAACATCGCGACCAGCTTGTCGCGCCGGTGCGCGCCTCGCGGAATGGCTGCCGCGAGGTAGGTGAGGAGGGCGACGCGCCTCGGTTGCCGGACCACGGCTTCCACCGCCCGCCCGTTCGGGGCGTCGATCCGCGGTGGCCCGAGCACTCTGAGTTCGATCACTGGTGGAGCGAGCGTGGAGGAAAGTGCAGCTCTCACCCGCCGTTGAGAGGCACGTCACGCGGCGGTGAGAGGCCCGGTGCATCTTGGGCGAACCTACGTGCGCCCGGGGGTCGGCCGCAAGAAACGGCACCTCCGGCGCCCATGAACCCAGGAGGACATTATGCGCATCGCCAGTGCCGTTGTCTGGATGGGACTCGCTCCCGTGGTCATCGCGTGCGGTACCCGGGCCGACGATCCGGTGGCACCTTCGATGGACGTAGCCGCCGTGCAGGCTGGCCGGGCCTCGTTCGAGTGGTCCGAACCCGCCTGGCTCGGGCCGGTCATCAATTCGCCCACGCGCGAGCTGAACCCCGAGCTGGCGGCCGGTGGCCTGAGTCTCTACTTCACGTCCGAGCGTGAGGGTGGGATCCAGATCTACGTATCCCGCCGGGCGACAGGAAGCTGCCCGTGGGAGGCGCCGGTGAAGCTCGGACCGAACATCAACAACGGTGACGCCAACTTCAGCGCCGCCCTCTCGCCCGACGGCCGGCTGCTTTTCTTCGCCCGTGGCGACCACTCCGGCCAGGACATTTACGTGTCACGCCGAGAGGATCCGAACGAAGACTTCGGCTGGGGACCATCCGTAAAGCTGGGTCCGGAGGTGAACACGACGGATAACGAGAGCGGGCCGGCGTTCCTCCAGGCTGGGGGCGGCGAGTTCTACTTCAATCGCGGAGATCGGCCGGACACGAAGATCTGGGTCATTCGCATGCGTCATGACGGCCGGACGTCGGGTGAGGCGCGACTCGTCTCGGAGCTCAACCACCCGGTCGCGGTGAACGGTGCCGTCACCGTGCGTCGTGATGGCCGGGAGCTGATCTTCTGGTCGGGCGGCGCGGCCGGGGAGCGACCCGGAACAGTGGGTCTGGCCGACCTCTTCGTGTCGACGCGCCAGAACGTGAACGAACCATGGGGGGAGCCGCGCAGCCTCGGCCGCCCGGTCAACCATGAGGGGGCCGACCTCGAGGCGACACTGTCGGCCGATGGAAAGACGCTGGTGTATTCGACGGCTCGTCCAGGTGGGCTCGGGCGGCAGGACCTCTGGATGTCGGTGCGGTCGCCGCACGGGGAGAGCGTCGCCGAGCCCAGCAACGGGAGCGGTTGCCCGTCATCGTGATGGGAAAGGATGGCCTCTGACGGACGAAGCTACCGGGATCCCTCGTCGCCACGTCCCCCGGGATGACAACACTGGTGTTATCCGGAGCGGAGCGAGGGATCCCGGCGGCGACGGGATGAGGCGGATGTCTGGATGTTCTCGCGCGTGCCCATATGGTGCCTCCCATCAGGTATGCATAGATCATACACCAGTTGGTGACGATATCAATGCCTGAAGGAAGTCACGCCTCGCTCGGCTCCATGAAGTGTTGCCGGTAAAGCCGCTCGACCTCTGCGACATCGGCGTCCGTCAGCGCGGCGAAATCACCATCGCGCGCGCGCTTCGACAGCCGCCCCCCGTTCTGCTCGAGGAACCGGTGCAGCAGCTGCACGGTGCGCGCAGGCATGTCGACTGTGGGTGGGGGCCATGTTGGCTCAATCGCAGGCCAGAGTGGGACAGTTCGCCCTGCTCGGCGAGTCGCTCGCAGTACCGGCGAAGCCTCGCGAGATCGTTCGGCAGCCGATCGATGTGGGTTGGGGTCGACGCGTGGTCGGGCAGCACCGCGGGCGTGATCGACTCCTTGTGCACATCCATTCCCAGCGTGATGATGCAGCGTGACATGGGTGGTCCTCCACGGATACCTGCGACAGTTCGGTGAGTCGCATGTGGCTCTGGCGACTTCGGTGAACACGAGGAGCTAATCCACGTGAACGTCGGAGGGCCAGCCCAGACATAACTTCTAGCCATCGCTCGCACCGCTCGCCGGGTCAGGGCGAGCACGTTCTCCATGGCCTGCGGCTGGACGCCCGTGGAGAGACCAGTCTCCGCCTGCGAGCAGCTCCTGCGCGTCGCCTCCGGCAAGCCCCATCTCGGCCACGCCCTCACTGTCGTCGGGCAGATCTCGGCCCTCGACCATTCTCGCGAGCATCAGGTAACCGGCGGCTGAGACCGCGCTCAGGAGAGTGAAAGGACCGATTATTGTGGCAGTGAGTGGCCACACGCTGGCGTCCTGTCTGACACTCGCTAACCCCACAGCAACCAGGGCAGCCGGAAACAGGCTCAGCAACACACCACCCACCGCCCCCCAGGCGGTGAATCGGGGAAGCGACAACTCACCGAATCTGCGACCGCGCCCTGCAATCCCAAGCACTATCGAAAAGAACACACCACCAAAGAAGCCAGGTATCGCCAGCGCCGGCAGCGGGGCATCAAAGACCTTGAAGAAGGAATCCCACCACGGGAGATCGGGCAGGAGCTTGCTGGTCACCCCTATCAGCACACCCACGACCGCCCATCCGGCCGCCCAGGTCAGGCCCATTCCGACCACACCGCGGACGCGTCTCGGCCACTTCTTCATTGCTGCCTCCCTGTGAACCCGGATCTTCTATCAGCGATGCTGCGATCAGGTCTCCGTCACCTGAACCGACCATTGGAGACCTCCGGCACGGCCAGACCGTGAGTTCGGCCGAGGAGCATCAGGTACTTTATGATACAAAGTCGGTGTGTTCTTGGCAAGCCGCCTGGCGGAGGTTCTCGAATCTCTTGCAGGAAACGACATCCGTAGTTCTAATCACGGCGCTGGCTCGTTCGCCTAGCCGCGCGATGCAGGAAACCGGATACCAGTGCTCGGGTTCCCGATCCGGGCAATGGATCGCTGACTCCACCACCAACGTCGGAGCACGCCGTGAATCCCGTCGTCCGAAATATCCTCGCCGTCGTGGTAGGCTTTGTCGTCGGAAGCCTCGTCAACATGGGCTTGATTCTGGTATCCGGCAGCATCATCGCCCCGCCAGCGGGAGCCGACGTCACGACGATGGAGGGGCTGAAAGCCTCGATTCAGTTGTTCGAGCCGAAGCACTTTCTCTTTCCGTTCCTCGCACACGCGCTGGGCACACTCGTTGGTGCGAGCATCGCCGCGTCGATGGCCATCAGCCGCAAGCGCCAGCTCGCCCTCGTCATCGGCGTGCTCTTCCTGGCGGGTGGGGTGGCGAATGTGTTCATGCTGCCGTCGCCGATGTGGTTCAACGCGGTGGACCTGCTTGGCGCGTATCTGCCCATGGCGTGGCTCGGCGGGAAGCTCGGCGCGCGCAACGCCTAGCCGGTATCGAAATGTCGGGATCCCCGGGCCGTCGCCTTGCGATTGCATGACGACTGTTGGTGCAGACGCGCACGCTATTGGAAGCGGCCGCTCCGCGGCCGCACTGTTGGAGCGCTCGCAGCACAACCCGACGTTGGCCGGATCAAACATCTATCAGGCACCTCCGACGCTGGTGCCGATATCGATTTGACGGGCGCTATGATCCGCGCCCAACCGCTTCGCCAGCGTCCAGGCCGCCAGCTATGCTGTACCGGCTCTTGCGTGGCTTTGTGAAATAAAGTACATTGCAGTCCGACCCCCTTCCCCCTACACAGCCCGGGACGAACGATGAACACGGACATGCACGGCGGCAAGACAATGGCAACGAACACGGAGAACGATGGCGGACAGCGCGGGAGTCGCTGGCGCGTGGCGGCGTGGGCGGTCGCAGCGCTCATCCTGCTGGCGCCCCTGGTCGCTATGCAGTTCAGCGATGAACTCAACTGGACTGCGAGCGATTTCGTCTTCGCCGGCGCCCTCCTGTTCGGCTCACTCGGCATCTGCGAGCTAGTTGCGCGGAAAACGCGCGATACCTTGTACCGGTACGCCGTCGGCGTCGCGGTCGCGGCGGCATTCCTCCTCATGTGGGGGAACGGCGCCGTGGGCATCACCGACAGCGACGCCGACGGAATGTACGTCGGGGTGCTCGCCGTCGGATTCATCGGTGCCTTCCTCGCGCGCTTCCGACCCAGGGGGATGGCCCTCGCGATGTTCGCGACGGCGCTCGCGATGGTGTCGGTCAGCGTGATCGCGCTGGTCGCCGGTATCGTCCCCGCCTACAACTCCGCGTTCGAGATCCTGGGCATTACCGGGTTCTACGTCACGCTGTTCGTGGGATCGGCCCTGCTGTTTCGGGAAGCGGCGCGTGGGGGACCCGAACGGGGCGCGGTATAACCCCCGCCACCGCACCCGACAAGGGGCTCCAACTCCGCGATTCTGCGGCGCCAGCCGCCCAAACGTGCCTCCTCGCCCTCCCGCCGCCCCGCCAGCCCTTCGCGGATGAGCGGCCATCTGGTTAGTGGTATGGGCGTTTGTCACTGATCTTCGACGAACAGCTTCAAGCGGTTGGCCGCCTCGTCCCACTGCGCGGCAATCTGATCGAGGTAGCGTCTGGCCTTTTCCAGGCGCTTCAGATCCAGCTCCCAGACCCGCTCGCGCCCGCGGCGGGCGTTGCGCACGAGGCCCGCGTCACCGAGGGCGTAGAGGTGCCGCGTGATCGCCTGGCGCGTCACCCCCGTGCCCTCACTGAGATGCGAAATCGAGAGCGGTCCGTCGACGGACAGGCGCCCGAGAAGGCGAAGCCGTGTTGCGTCTCCCAGGGCCGCGAACACCGGTACGGCTTCGGTCACCTTCAGAGCCGCCGCGCCGCGGCTACGAGACATGTCGCGCGAGGTTCTTGATCTGCCCGGCCCAACCCTGGTCGTTCATGCGGAACGCCTCGGCCCGGCGCGCGAGCGGGATCCGATCAAACCCGGACTCGACAATCGTGACGGCGGTGCCACCCTCTGTTTCCTGGAGTATGAACTCGACCAGGGTGGTGGGCTCGGCCGAGTAGTCCGCCGCAGGGTCGATCGCGTAAGGGTGCCAGCGATACGAGAAATACCGCTCGGGCTCGATCCGCTCGACCAGCATCTCCACCGTTACGTGCTCGTAGCCCGGATGGGTGACCCTCCCTCGAATCGTCTCGCCCTCGGCAAATTCGCCCTCGAGGTTCATCCGGAACCACGCTCCAAACTGTTCTGCATTCGTGATCGCGCTCCACACGCGCGATGGCGAGGCGTGAAGCACGACCCTCTTTTCGATGCGGTCAGTGCTCGGCCTGTCCTGAGCTTCCGTGGCTGTGACTGTCATGGCTTGATTTCTCCCCCGTAAAGGTCCGCAACGGACTTGGCGTTCATGCAACGTCCATGTTGCATATGATAACACGGGCCCGGGGTATATGCAACAATACTGTTGCGCGTTCAGCCTGCCCCTTGCTGGCTGGCCGCCGATCAACCTGTACCTGGAGCGTCACGCGCGGGACACCGCCGAACGACCTTGTGACCGGCCAGCGCTGCTGGCTCTCAACATGCTGATGCTCCGGGCTCGCATCAGGCTGTTGCGGCTCATACCGGGACCCCGGGGGGGGGGGGACGCGGCGGTGAAGCGACGGTCGGAATCGGCCTGACCCGAGTCCGCCACTCTCGACATCCACACCACCACTCACCCGAGAATGCCCACATGACCATCGCCGAAACGCTGCTGCCGGAGTTCGATCAGGAAATGGCCACCACACGGAAGCTGCTCGAGCGCGTGCCGAGCGAGAAGGGAGCGTGGAAGCCGCATCCGAAATCGTTCGCACTGGGTCACCTCGCGCAGCTCGTGGCAACGATGCCCGGTTGGCTCACGAACGCGCTGCAGGAGACCGAGCTCGATCTGGCCGGTCCTTCCGGATACAGCCTCGAGACGACGGAGACGCTGCTCACGGAGTTCGACAAGTGTGTTCGCGAGGCACGCTCTGCGATCTCCTCGGCAACGGACGCCGACTTCACGGTGTCCTGGTCGCTCAGGATGGGAGACCGGGTCCTCTTCACCGCCCCGCGCGCTGCGGTAGTGCGCAATCACATCAATCATCTCATCCATCACCGGGGCCAGCTCAGCGTGTATCTCCGACTGAACGACGTGCCGCTGCCGTCCATCTACGGTCCTACGGCCGACGAGCCGTGGTGAGAATCGCAGCGACAGATGCGTTCCGCCCACCGTAACGAGTGTCTGTGGATCAGTCCTCGACGAGCCGTGGTGAGAATCGCAGCGACCGATGCGCAAGAGATTACGGTTGTTCCGCGGCCAGGCGCGGGGCGGTCCTGTCGGCTCGTCCCGCCAGGACCCGCATGACAATCCGCCTCGACACGCGGCCGCGGCAATGTGAACCGCCTCACGGCTTCCATGCTTTTCGTGAGAGGTGCAGTGAAGGGCAGCAGCACGATCGTCATGGTCGACTTCCTACGTAACAACATCGCACGCACTACGCAGAACGTCGTATTCTCGCGCGTCCTGCGCCGCGTAGTTTGGCTTCCGTCGGCTTCAGCTCCAACTGCTGTCGCGCGACCGCAGCATGCTCCGATGCATGCTGCGCATGCGGACGCCATATGCGGAGGTGGTCATGTCATCGCACACTCTGTCTCGCTCGCCCGATTCGATCCGTTTGCTGCGTTTGCCCCTCGCAGCGCGGGTGCGGCTGCGCCGTCTGAGCTGCCTCGCAGTGCTGAGTGCCGCCTTCGCCGGCGAGGCACTGGCCCAGGCGGATACCGGCCCGGCGGACAGGATTCCCCCACCGGCTGCACGCGCCAGTCTCGCCGGTCCGCGCTTCGGAGTCACCTTCCTCAGCGGTGGGATCGTGGATTATCTGCTGGTCGAGCACGAGATCGATGTGTCGCCGATCATCACGCAGTTCGGCTGGCAGTTCGAACGACAGTTCTACGGCACAGCGGGCGGACCGACTGCGGTCACCGAGTGGGTGCTGCTGGTCGGCGGGCTGGAGCAGGGAATTGTCCTGCCGAGCCTGAGCTGGCTGGTAGGGCTGCGGACGGCGGGCGGCATCGAATTCGGGGTAGGCCCGAATGTCACGCCTGCCGGCACCGCCCTCGCCATCGCCGGTGGCTTCACGATGCGGGCGGGCGCACTGAATCTCCCGTTCAATCTGGCGGTGGTGCCGTCCAGCAGTGGCGTTCGCATCAGTGTGCTGAGCGGGTTCACCATGCGGCGGTGAGGGTGGCGGGCCAGGCTGCCGGGTGAGCAGGGCGTTCGCTGGTACAGGACAACGACCATGTCCAACGCCCTCACCACCCTGCCCCAGACCACACAAACCTCGGCAACGATCCAACCACATCTCTGCGCCGGAGATCATCTCCGTCCGGGACAACGACCGCCACCCACGGCGCGCCCCTCGAACGCAGCGCGCCCTTCCACACCACGCTCCCAACGCTCCCCGCGCGCAATGTGATCTCCTTGACGCCCTCCTTCACGTCGAGATTATCGGCGCGGAGCGCGAACGTGTGAGTGCCCTCCCCGGTAGCCGTCAGCCTGATGCTGACCTCGCCATTCACGCCCGTCTCGCCCTCGATCGCGAAATCGAGCGCGCGCACGGGGCGCAGATCCACCTGGTAGCTGCCTCCTGGCAGAACAGCGATGCTCGTCCGTCGCCCCCCTGAGCGCACGTCGTAGCTGCCTCCAGTCACGAGAGCGCGAAACGCACCGGCAGCGTCGGACTCGATCGTCACCACACGACCCGTCGCGGTCTCGACGAGTTCCACCTCCTGCGCAGCGCCCGGCGCGATGCGCCCTTCAACCAGCGCGGGGCCGGCGATATCCTGCATCAGCCAGAGCCACCGACTCGTGGAGTGCACCCACACTTCCTTGAAGACGTACGTGTTCTGCGACGGCCAGTACGGCACGTCGGTGATGCCGCGGCTCTGCATCCCGACCGGCAGCGAGCCGACGATGTCGCCCGACGACACGCTGTATTGCTGCGCCCAGTCGTACCCCTCGCCGTACATCGTGCTCTGCACGAACGGATTGCGCCCCACGATCCACTGTGCCTGCTTCTGCGCCAGGTCGGCTGCGGCAAGGTCGCGGCGAAGATGCGCGGCCGCAGCGAGCGCCTTCGCCTGCGACAGCAGCACGCCGTAGTTGCCTCTGCGCGCGAACCATACGGGGAATGCCCTCAGATAGTAGCCGCCGCCCATCGGCATGCCCTCGAGCACCTGCGCGCGAAACGACTCGGCGGTTGCCTGATACCGGTCCAGCAGCGGGGAGAGCTCGAGATACTCGCTGTCGTGGTACACGTACGCTGGCAGCACACCGTACGGCTCCGTCGCACGCGCGCTCACCTTCTGGTACTCGGAGTAGAGCGCCACCACCGAATACCATTCGATCCAGTCCTCGTGATCCGGGAAGGCAGCGGCCAGCCGAGCCATGGCAACGATGGGCGCCTGATCGTTGCCGCGATGGAACTGATGGAAGATGGTATCCCTGTCAGGGCCGGTGTAGAAGAATCCGGCGAGCGGGAACTCACTTCCCACGTAGCTCTTCTGCTGCGAGTCGACGATCACCTGCGCCAGCTCGATCGCCTTGTCCGCGTACCGTTCGTTGCCGGTCGCGTCGTACAGTTCGAGCGAGGCGAGAATGCCGATACCCGCCAACTCGATGGGAGTGGCCGCGAACGCGGGCGTGCTCCACGTCTCCGGCCCCTCCGTTCCGGCGATGGCGTAGCGCCAGTCGTCTTCGGCGATTCGGAGACTTCGGGCGGCGAGTTCGGGATCGCTGTCCTTCAGTACGCGATAGGCGATGGCCTCCGCTGCGGCCGCGATGTAGTTGACATTCGGATTGTTCAGCGCCTCGCGCGAACGGTCGTCGGCATCACCGATGATGCCGTTGGTCCACAGATTGTTCCCCGCGAATCCAATGCGGTAGCCGCCGTCGAAGCGGACCTTCAGCACCCAGTCGAGCCCCCACTTCGCCTCATCGATCAACGCTTGCAACAGTTCCGGATCGTCACCTCTCGCCTGCAGTCGCTCGGCCAGCGCGAACATGGCGTACGTCGCTTCCCCTGTGTTCACCAGACCCTGCGAGAGATCGCCGGCGTCGTGCCATCCGCCATTCATCACGATCTTCCTGTCGCCGAGCGTCGCCGTCCAGTCGAGGTGGCAGACACCGTGTGAGCCGGGCACCTCGAAGCCGCACCGCTCGCCGGAGAAGAAGTTGAGCGCTTTCAGGATCGTCCCTCGCCACACGTTGTCATCGATGCGGAACGCGCGCGTGCGCGTGTCGCCGGCCTGGATCACGTAGCTGCCCGGCGTGCGCACTTCGGAGAAGTCCAGCTTCTGAAACCGGCCCAGACGCGTCGTCACCGTCTGCACCGGGCCCGTGAGAACCACTTCGGCGGCACCATTGTCGTCGAGGCGGATCAGTTCGAAATCGCGCGCGGTGAGATCGCTCGCGAGCGCGGTCTTCGAAGAGCCGAGCTGATAGCCGGTGTGGCTGAAGGAGATCCTGCCCGGAGCGACGTCCCAGCCTTCGTAGTGGTCCGGCTCGACTCGCTGAAGTGCGAGCCTGCCTATCTCGAAGGCGACGCGGTCGCCGGGGCGGGCCAGCAGCTTGTTCACCCAGTAGCCGATCTCGATCATTGTAACGCTGTCTCGCGCGAGCGGCGCGATCTCCCATACGACGTGCTGCCACCTGTTGTTCTGCAGCGTGACGTAGTGGATTCCTTCGCGGTAGTAGACGTCGGGCACCTTGTCCCTGCCGTCGTTGTGCAGAACGATCTGGAGCGGGAGCATGGGAAAGCCGGACAGCTCCGGACGGATCCACAACGAGAGCCGGTTGAAGCCGCTCCAGTCTTCGCCGGGGAATAGACGCCTGAGGTTGATCGACGACAGGCCGTTGCGCGTGGGTGCTGGTTCGTCGTGGAACATCTGCATGTCGACGCGGAGGACGCGCATCCCTGCGGGTCCGGTATCCGCTGGAAACGTCAGCTCGCCCGTCCCCTGAAAGACCCAGTTGCTCGAATCTGTCATGTCATCGAGCACGCGACTGTCCAGCACTTCCTTCTTCAGCCAGCCGAATTCAGCCGAGTTATCGAAGTCGATCGGCATGGGGACGGCAGGCGTCTGGCCCGCGACTGCCGTGGGCAGTCCCAGCGCGAGGCATAGCCAGAAGCCCGTACTGGCGTTCATTGTCATCGGTTGGAGAGTTGGGGGAGACGGCAGGCGTTCTCTTAATCCGGTTGCCCGCAACGTAGCATGATCAGAGCGGGCGGGACGACGCGACGCGGATAGCGGATGTTGCCGCGAACACGCGCGAATCGTTCGACAGTTGCCGGGTAACTTGCCGCGGTGACCGTCTTCCTGCCACGGTGACCATGGCCGCTCCCCTCTCGATCTCCCGGACGTTGCCCGATGCCTCTGCGTGATTCACTCCCGATCTGCTTCGCCACAGCCGCGATCCTCTGCCTCGCTTCGCCACCGATCGTACTCGCGCAGTCGACGCATGACGCGTACTCCAGCGTTCTTGACCTCGACTCCGTGGACATCGCCGGAATCAGGAACATCAGCGAGCTGCTGGCGTCGCGTTTTCCCGGTGTCACGGTGATGCCTTCCTCCGGACTGGCCGGCGCTGGCTCGATCGTTCGCATCCGTGGATTCGCCCACGGTCTGCTCCGCGCAGACCCACTTCTCATCGTGGACGGCATGCGTGCGGGAGCGCGGCCCGAAACGGCTGACCAGCTCTCCGAGCTGGACGACGTCGACGTGGAGAGCGTGGAGCGCATCGAGGTGCTTCCGGGCGCCGTGGCAGTGATGCGTTACGGGCCCGACGCGGCCCATGGCGCAACAGTCGTTGTGACTCGCAGCGCCCGACGTGGCGTCACGAAGTGGCGAGGGTTCGCGGGTGCCGGAATGTCGCCCGAGGTGACGGGCTTCCCCCTCAACTACGGCCAGGTCGGCTACAGTGGGGGACTGCGTGTTACCAACTGCTCGCTCGCGGCGCAGGCGGAGGGCTCGTGTGTCGCAGTGCCGGATTCGATGCTGGCTTTCAGTCCCATCGAGGCAACGTCGCCGTTCAGCGATGGTCAATCCCGCGAGGCCGGCCTGTCACTCGCATCATCCGCCGGCCCGGTGACCTTCTACGCCGCAGCGAGCACGGATCGCGTGAACGGCCAGGAGGAAGTGAACTATTCGGTGCTGGAGCACGTGCGTCTGAACGCCGACGCATATCTGCATCCGAGTCTGACGGTTGGCGTGCGCACCGCGTATCTGGACCGCGAGGTGCGTCTTCCCCCCAACTACACGTCCATCTTCTCCACCGTAGGCAACGCTCTACTCGGCGCAGCCCACGACGACTCCCTGCGCGGTTATCGCTTCGCGCTCCCGGACGATCTCAATCAGATCGACCTGCGGCACAGCGTTCAGCGTCGTCTCGGATCGGTGAACGTCGGCTGGGAGCCCTTATCGTGGCTCGACATGGCGCTTCTCGCAGGTGCGGATCTGCGCGAAGCCCACGGATATGACAACTTCCCCGGACTCGGGGGCGTGGCCAGGGAGAGGACAGGCATCGCGGCGCACGACACGTACACACTCATGGCAAGAGCAGCGGCGAGCAGGAATCTCTCTGCCAACTGGGCGCTCGACCTCTCCCTCGGTGCCGAGCGCGTGCGCATGACAGTCGAGGAAGGAGAAAGCTTCACTGTCGGAGGAACGACTGGTTCAGCCAGCCGACTATGGCTCCGTGAGCGTTGGACCGGGATCGTGACCGATTCCAGGTTCCGCTGGCGCGATCAGGTCTGGATCGACGCCGCGCTGCGGCGAGACCGCGAAGAGTTCTCTGATCCGGCACATTCATGGCGAGCTGGCGTCACGTGGGCACTGGACCGCGCTGCGTTCTTTCGCCGGTCCCCGGTGCCAGGCATCGACGCCCTGTCGCTTCATGCAGCTTTCGCACAGACGGTTCGTCCCATCGGGCTACTCAACCTCGTCGATCTGCGACTGGGGTTCCCCGTCGGCCCTCCAGGTACCAGTCCGCCGAATCTCGAACCCATCGGGCCAGACCGCAGCACTGAATGGGAGGCGGGACTGATGAGCCGGCACTTCGGGGACCGCATGCGCACCAGATTGTCGTATCACGCGACGCAAACCCGGACGGGCCTGACCGGCGGTGCAGGATCCCCCTTCGTCCGAAACGCGACGATCCGGGAACGAGCGCTGTCCGTGATGATCGACGCGTTCGTCGTCCGGTCGCCCGTGGTCGAATGGAGCGTCGGCATCGCGGCGACGACTCTCCGAAATGCAGTCGCATCGTTCACACAGGGCGCATTCATCCCCATCAGCCTGGTTCAACAGCACCGCCAGGATCATCCGCTGGGCGGATATTGGCAGCGGCCGATTCTGGATTACGAAGATCTGGATGGCAGCGGCACGATCAGCATCGTGAACTGCCCCGGAGGACCGGTCGTGGATGGCGGGCCGGCGTGCGAGTTGATCGTGGGGGATGAGTCGGTGTACCTGGGTTCTCCCGTCCCAGCGCGCAGCCTCAGCCTTTCATCGACGCTCATGCTTGGCGGCACCGCACGTCTGTCGGCTACCCTTGACCACAGTGGCCGTCAATACCTGTTCAATAGCGGCGAAGCGACGCGGTGCCGGCTCGTGGAAACATGCCGAGGCCTCAACGACCCGAACACGCCGCTGCCCGAGCAGGCTCGAGCCCAGGCTGTCCTTCTCGGCACATTCGCCGGATTCATCGAGAACGCATCGTTCACCCGCCTGCAGGAAGTGACGCTGACTCTGTTCGCTCCGCAGCGGTCCGGTCTCGCGGGTCTTTCATCCGCTCGGGTCTCGCTGAGCGGCCGCAATCTGGCGACGTGGACGGATTACACCGGACTCGATCCAACTCTGAGCAACCGCGGCAGCGCCCCGTTCGTCCGCTCGGGCTCATTCGCATATCCCCGGCCGCGAATTTTCACGCTGCGTCTCGATCTCGAACGGTAGACACCGTCGCTGCATCAGGATGATTTTTCCGTTCCAGCGGTTGCCGGACATGAACGGAGTCCGGATATTGATCACCACATGAGTCCCACCGTTCTGCGCGTTCGCGGGTATCGGTTCTACTTCTTCTCGCGCGAGGAGTCACGGCCCCATATCCATGTGCAGCACGCGCGCGGTGAAGAAGAGTCTGGCCTGACCCACGGCCTGAATTGGCACGGGACCCATGGACTCGGCGTGACCCGGGTGAACACCGCTCTCAGGATCATCGAGGAACGTGAGAATGAAGCCCGCGCAGCGTGGGTGAAGCATTTCGGCCGTTGAGGTTGGTAATGTGTCGCCTCACGGACTCTGGCTGCTCATCGAGGATCAGGAGCGATTCCTGTCTTTCAAGGAGTTCCCGTGGTTTCGGGATGCAACAATCGCGGAGCTTACAGACGTCGAGCTTCCGAGCCCCCACCATCTACGATGGCCAGACCTCGACATCGATCTGGCCGTGGATTCGCTCGACCATCCGGAGCGTTATCCTCTGATGAGCCGTGCCCGCCGAAAGCCGAAGACTCCGCGACGTCGGTCTCAGTGAAGAATCGATGGTCTGGCGGCGAGAAGTCACTTCGTAGCTCGCGGCTCCACCGTCGCGATGAAGCTGCGCCAGCAGGGTGCGCCCCGGTCATGCGTCGTCGAGTAATCCTTCGTGTTGCGATCGCAACGGTGGCGGTAATCCTCGGTTGCGCGGGAGGCGCCTCGACCCAGAGCGACCGCGCGCCCGTCGTCGGCGTGTGGAATGGACCGCACGCCTCGCTTGTCCTCACAGACGCCGCCGGCTCCATCGAGTACGACTGCGCGCACGGTGCGCTGCATTCGCCGGTTCACGCGGACCGAAACGGTGGGTTCGCCGTGACGGGTGTGCATGTTCGGGAGCACGGAGGCCCGATCGGAGCTGGTGAAGTGCCCGACTCGGTGCCGGCCCGGTATGTGGGCGAGGTGCGCGGGGATCTATGATTCTGCGGGTCCTGCTGAGCGCGGATACGCTGGGGCCGTTCGTGTTGCAGCGTGACGGGCAGGAGCAACTGCTGAGATGCTTGTGATGAGTCGCGCGAGCCGGATCTGGACTGACAACCGCTCACACATCGCTGGCACGCCCTCCCCACCCTCGATACCCTTCGTCGTGCCCACCGACACCGCCGCAGAGCCAGCGACACGCCCCGAAGACGTCCCCCTCCACGAGGACGTCCGCTGGCTGGCGGCCACGCTGGGCCGCGTCATCCGCCGGCTCCAGGGCGAAACCGCGTTCGAAACCGTCGAAGAGCTGCGCCAGGCGTCGCGCGCACGACGACGCGGTGATCAGGACGCGCCAGCGCTCGATGAGCTCCTGAAGCGCGTCGAGGCCATGCCGCTCGAGCTGTGCGCGATCGCGGCGCGCGCGTTCACGCTCTTCTTCCTCCTCATCAACACGGCGGAGCAGACGCACCGTGTGCGCCGCCGGCGCGCGTATCTCTGGCAGGACGACTCGGCTCCACAACCCGCGTCCGCGCGCTGGGCGATGAGCGAGCTCCGGAAGGCAGGACGGCAGCCGGACGAGGTCGCCCGCGCACTCGAGCGGCTGGACGTTCGCCCCGTGCTAACGGCACATCCCACCGAGTCAATGCGCCGTACGCTGCTCGCGTTGCAGGCGCGCGTCGCCGATCTGCTCATCGCGCGCGAGATCGCACCCACGGACGAGCGGCACGCCGTGGAGGGTGCGCTCGAAGGTGAAGTCGAGCTTCTCTGGCTCACAGCCGAGGTGCGCGAGGATCGACCATCGGTACGGGATGAGGTCGCGACAGGGCTCTGGTATCTGGAAACGCGGCTCCTCGAAGCCGGCACCCGCGCACACGATGCCATGATCCGCGCGTTCGAGGACGAGTTCGGCCCGGCGCGCGAGTCGCTTCGCCTCGCCGTTCCACTGCGGCTCGGCAACTGGATGGGCGGCGATCGCGACGGGAATCCATTCGTCACGCCAGAGATCACCATCGCCGCCGCGAGACGCGCATGCCACCTCATGCTCGGTCGGTATCGGGTGGCGCTCGCGACGCTGATACAGCGCCTGTCGCTGTCGGCCAGCATCACACCGGTGACGGACGCGCTCGCTGCTTCCCTCGAGATCGACCGCGCGGCACTGCCCGCCGTGTGGGACGCAAACCATGAGCGCAACGCGGACGAGCCGCTTCGCTTAAAGCTGAGCTACATGGCCGCGCGCGTCGATGCCACCCGACGGCTGGTCGCATCGCGCGACGCAGGTCAGCCGGGCCGCGAACCGACCGCGTATGCCAGTGCGGCCGCGTTCGAGCGCGACCTTCTGCTCGTTCGCGAGTACGCGCTCGCCGCTGGCGCGGTGGCAGCCTGCCGCACCGTCGTCGATCCTGTGCTGGCGAGCGTTCGTGCGCACGGCTTTCATGGCTTCATGCTGGACGTTCGGGATCATGCCGACGTGCACGAGCGTGCGCTCGCCGATATCGCTGCGCAGATCAGCGCTGCGCCGCCGGATGCTGCAGCGATGCGACGCGAACTCCTCGGCCGCCGCTCACCCGCGGGCGCACGGCTCGATGTCTCCGAGGAGACGCAGAAGGTCGTCGACACGTTTCATGCGATGCGCACGGTGCAGGATGAGATCGGCGAGGCCGCGGCGTGCACCTACGTCGTTTCCATGGCCACGACACCGGAGGATCTGCTGCGCGTCCTCCTGCTCGCCCGCGAGGCAGGCCTCGTGGATCTGGGGGCGGAGCCGGCCGAGTCGCGCGTCGATGTTGTGCCGCTCTTCGAGACGCTCGATGATCTCGAGCGCGCGCCCGCCGTGATGCGTGAACTGTTCGCAGATGCAGTGTACGCGCGTCAGCTCGCGGCCCGTGGCCGCCGGCAGGAGGTGATGATCGGCTACTCCGATTCCAGCAAGGATGCCGGCGTTCTCGCCTCGTCGTGGGGACTCTACCGCGCACAGGAAGCGCTCGCCGCTGTCTGCGAGGCGGCGGGGGTGAACCTGTGCCTCTTCCACGGCCGTGGGGGCAGCGTGGGCCGCGGGGGGGGGTCGCCCGTCTACCGCGCCCTCGCCGCGCTCCCGCCGAACACGATCGATGGGCGGATCAAGATCACCGAACAGGGCGAGATCATCTCCCAGCAGTTCGGACTTCTGCCGATCGCCGAGCGTACGCTGGAAGTCACGCTCACTGGCACGCTGCTGCACGAGCTGACGGACCCGCTCTCCGCACTCGACGACGCCGAGCTCACGAGCTTCCGCCGGATGATGGAAGCTCTGTCGGCAACGTCGCTCGCCATGTATCGCGACAGTGTACATGAGAGCGAGGCGCTGTTCACGCTCTTTCGCACCGCGACGCCCGTCGAATCGCTGGCCGACGCCCGGTTCGGATCGCGGCCCGCATATCGCCCGGGTGCACAGGCCGGCCTCGCCGGGATCCGCGCGATTCCCTGGGCATTCGGCTGGACGCAGATCCGGCTCATGCTCACCGGCTGGCTCGGCGTGGGCACGGCACTCGAGCGGGCGATGGCCACGTCCGGTGGGCTGGAGCTGCTGCGCCGGATGGCCACCGCATGGCCGTTCTTCGATGACCTGCTCGCGAAGATCGAGATGGTGTGCGCGAAGACCGACATCGCGATCGCACGCACGTACGTCGAGCACCTCGGCGGAGATGCCGGCGTGCTCGAACCACTGGTGGAGGAATACGAGAGGACGGTGCGCTGTATTCTCCGGATCAGGGAACGCGACGCCATGCTGGACGATTCCCCCGTGCTGCAGGCAGCGATCGGACTGCGCAATCCCTATGTGGATCCGCTTTCACTGCTGCAGATCGCGCTCATGCGGCGCAAACGCGCAACCTCCACGGAAGCCACGGGGGAGCGCGACGCAATCGAGGACGCGCTGGCGACTACGCTGAGCGGGATCGCGCAGGGATTGCGGAATACAGGCTGATGTGAGCGTCGAAAGCGATCGGATCGCCGGCTTCATCGACGGCGGGATTGTACGTCGTCGCACTCACGGCGCGCGATCCCCAGTCGGGCCATCAGTGACGAACACCGGCTGCACCCACGCCACCGCACCGGCGGAGTCGATGACCTTCGCCCGCACGTACTCCTCGCCGCCACCGAGAGCATGCGTCGCGGGGTTGTCCGTGCTCTCGCTCAACACTCGCCCGCCACTCCCGATGAAGCGCGTCGTGTAGCGGTAGTCGCCCCGTTCGCGGATGCGCACCTCGATCGAGCGCGGTGAAATGACGACATCCTCCAGCTCCACACCGGTGCTCGCGTAGAACCGGCCGGCTTCGAGCGACGTCATGATCGACTGCGCGTCGAGCGACGTCGAGCGAACGGATATCCATCCACGTCCCGGGTTCGCGCGATCGGGCGCGAACTCGCCCGTGAAGTGATGCGCATCGTCGACCGCGATTCCGAAGATGCGCATGCCACCCGTTAGCAGCGTGTCCCACACTTCCTCGAGACCGGGGGCGCCGCCGCCACCCTCATTGTGCACGAGCGGATGGCCGTTGAAGATCTCGAGCAGCCGGTTGTCGCGCACTCGCGCGAGTATCTCCGGACCGATGGCCCAGCGGAAGTTGGGATGATTGATGTGCGGCACTCCGTCCACCGCCCGCACTGCGTCCACGTTGCCCTGGATGGTGCCGAGCAGCGTGCTCGCCGCCGCCGGCTCGAGGACGTGCGGGATGTCGAGGCCGTTGACGTGCACCGGCAGATCCCCGAAGGTCGACGTCAGCTCCTCGCCCGGAATGAGGAGAAAGCTGCTGTCGACCAGCCCTGCAAGCGTGGCCGGATTGGTGAAGACGTTGTGATCCGACAGCACGAGGAAATCGTAACCGTGCGCGCGATACCAGCGCACGACTACCTCGGGCGGAGAATCGCCGTCGCTGTTCTGCGTGTGCGTGTGCGTGTTGCCCCTGAACCAGCGCACGCTGTCCGCCGCTGCGGGCTGGACACGCTCGAACCGCGCGCGGGTCCCCGCGGAGAGCACATCAGCCTCGCGCTGCGGGTCGGCGCCGGATGCACAGCCGATCGCGCCGAGCAGCACCGATGCGGCTACCGTCCAACATGATCTCACCGCGCCTGCCGCAGATAGTCCACAGCCAGGTGCGAGAGCGCGCGAACGCCGAGCGGGAGCACGGCCTCGTCCGCAAAGAAGTGCGGCGAATGATTGGGCGCGACCGTGTCCGGGTCCGCGCCCTCCGGCGCGACGCCGATCAGGAAGAACAGCCCCGGTATCTTCTCCTGGTAGAGAGAGAAGTCCTCGGCCGCTGTCCACGGGGTTGCGATGGACACCGCACCGCGGCCCGCGACGCGCGCGAGTGTGGGAGCCATGCGCGCTGCGAGTTCCGGATCGTTGTACGTCACCGGGATGCCGTCGCCGATATCAACCCGCGCGGTCGCGCCGGCGCTCTGCGCGACCATCTCCGCCGTGCGCGTGATGCGCTCGTGCAGCGCGGTGCGCATGGCGGGATCGAAGCTGCGGATCGTCCCGAGCATCACGACGCTGTCGGGGATGATGTTCCTTCGCACGCCCCCGTGCATGCTGCCGATGGTGATCACCGCCGGCGCGGTCGTGATGTCGGCCTGCCTGCTCATGATCGTCTGCAACGCAAGCACGATCTGGGACGACACGACGATCGGATCGATTCCGTCCCACGGAAGCGCGCCGTGTGTCTGACGCCCCTTCACGACGATCCCGAGCGCATCCGCACTCGCCATCATTCCGGCCGGCCGGTACTGCACAGTCCCCACTTCGGACGGCACGACGTGCAGTCCGAAGATCGCCGACGGCGCCGGGTCCTCGAGCACTCCCTCCCGAATCATGAGCTCGGCGCCGCCCTCCTCCCCCTGGGGCGCACCTTCCTCCGCCGGCTGGAAGATGAACTTCACCGTTCCCGGCAGTTCGGCGCGCATGCCGGAGAGAACCTCAGCAACTCCCATGAGAATCGCGACGTGGTTGTCGTGTCCGCACGCGTGCATGACTCCGACCTCGGCGCCGTTGTACATCGTGCGAACCTTCGAGGCGAACGGGAGGTCGACCTCCTCCGTCACGGGAAGCGCATCCATGTCGGCGCGCAACGCGACCACGGG
Source organism: Gemmatimonadaceae bacterium (assembly GCA_050733695.1). GTDB lineage: Bacteria > Gemmatimonadota > Gemmatimonadetes > Gemmatimonadales > Gemmatimonadaceae > JBOHTO01. The sequence continues at coordinate 24,313 of JBOHTO010000012.1, forward strand.
GCCAGGCTCACCGCCGCGCAGCACGCCCACGACACCGGTGTGCGCGACTCCGGTATCCACTTCCATGCCGAGCCCGCGGAGATGAGCCGCGACGAGCGCGGCAGTCCGGAACTCACGGTTGGAGAGTTCCGGGTGCTCGTGGATGTCACGCCGCCACGCGACGACTTTCGGGTTCACCGCGGCCGCACGACGGTCGATCTCCGACCGGAGCCGATCCGCGGCACCATTCCCGCCCTGCGCACGTGCGCTCGGCGCCAAGGCGAGCGTGAAGAGCGTGATGAGGACGCTGAGCCCGATCGGCGGCACCGATGTCAGTTCGTGCGCGCGACCGCGCGCCGCGAGCTTCCGCGCCGAGCGTGCACCACGACGGCGAATTCTGCGCTCCACGCGCCGGCCCCAGAGCACGCCTAGCGGGAATGCAATCGCGGCCATGGCTACGGCGGTAACGCGCGGCGCGTACGCGTTGCGCATGTCGTACGGAAACTTCTTGAGCTGGAACGCCGCCTCGGGATGCGGCACGGCGAACGTCGTCCTGGGGGCCTTGCTGTATGCGAACGTCTTCAGAATCGTCCTGAGCACCTTGATCTCCTCGATCGGGACACCGGGAACCGGAATCGACTCCCCGCACCCACATCCGGCAAGAGACGCGGCTGTCTACCGCCGGCGTCCCCTTCCCTTGGCCCTTCCGCGCGCACCGCCACTCTCCCTCCGCTTGCCCGTTCCCGCCCCCTTGCCCTTCCCCCTCCCCCTCCCCCTCCCCTTCCCCTTCGCTTGCCCCCTGCCGCGCGGCCGATCGCCGCGCGCGTCGCGCGACTGCTGCGTGCGCGCCAGCTCATCCTCCGTCCACGGCTGGTCGAGCAGATCGCGCAGCTCGTCCAGAGTGCCGGCGCGCACGGACCCGCGCTGGCCACGGTGCACCACGAAGCGGATGGGACGGTCGAGAGTGGGGATCTCCTCGTCGCCCAGGTTGCGGGCGACCTTCTCCGGCAGTCGCAGCCGCGCCACCCCTTCGCGACTTCCGTCGCTCTCCTCCACCTCGTAGTCGAGCGCGATCGTGCGGTCGCGGATCTCGACGGCGCCGGGGAGCGCTAGGTATCGCTCGCGCTGTTCGCGCGGCACAATCGCGTCAGGATCGATGCGAAGCTCCGCCGCGCGGTAGTCGTCCAGCGAGTCAACGCCGGTCAGCATCTCCTGGTACAGCCGTGTGAGTTCCGCCAGGCCGAGCCGCGGCGTCGCGCCACCAGAGCGGCGGTACACCTCGCGCACCTGCTCGATCACCTGATGGTTGCGCTTCACCGACCCATGCCGCGCCTCCTCTCGCGCCAGAGCATCGGCGAGCACCCGTCGGGCAGCATCAGCCAGCTCCGGAGGGAACTCATCGATCGGCTCCAGCTCGCGCTCCAGCTCGAATCCGAAGTACTCGACACGGTGGCGGATGGCGAGCGGGATGCGCCGGCTGCCGGCGACGTGCACGAGTTCGGGCTCGCTCCGGGTGGCGTTGCGCCTGATGATGTCGGCCGGAATCTGAGTCCCCTCGATCGCGGCGCGCGGCACGCCGAAGCGATCGGCGAAGTAGCGCAGACTCCCCGCGATGGGGCCCCAACTCCCACACACGCTCGTCTTCGAAACGCGCGCATGGTCGCCCTCTGCCGTCTCCTCGTCGATCACCAGATCGAACGGCATGAATCGCCCGAGCAGCTCGGCGAAGCGCCGCTGCACTCCGTCGTCCGCACGGTGCATCCGGTCGGGAAGGGGAAGGCCCGCGGAGCGATACACGCTGGCCATGCCGAGTGCGGCGTCTTCCACCGCCTTCACCAGAACTCCGCGCCGCTCCGCCCACTCGTCCACGCGGTCATCGAAGAGATGGCGCGGCAGCCCGTAAACCTCGCCGATGTACCCTGCGCGCGTGAACCCCTCGGCGTAGACGTTGTACGCGGTCAGATGATCGCTGCCCGCGAGCACCAGGCCTTCGAGATCGCGGTCGTCGCGCGTCATCCGGTGCAGCGATTCGATCGCGCTCATCACGGAGACGAAGGGCATGAGATCATCTTCGGCGTGCACGAGCAGTTCCGCCCACGGACGATCCACAGGCATCGCCTCCACCAGCTTGCCGTAGCGCGTGAGCCGACCGCTCGCGCCATCGATTATCCCGCGCGATGCAAGAAGCTCGAGGGCATCGCGATATGCAGCGCGGTCGAGCGGTATGGGGAGATCGAGATCGTCGGCGCGCACTCCAAGATCGGCACACGTCATCGCCACACGCTCCGAGTCGCCGGCGAGCTGAAAATCCGGCTCGGTCGGCCGCAGCCGTTCAAACTCGATGTCGCGATCGGAGAGTATGTAGACGTGTCCGCCTTCCACCCGTCCGTGCACGCGCCCCGCCATCTGCAGGATCTCGTTCGATCCCAGGTGCACGCGCGTGAGCACGTTCTTCCCGCCCTCGATCACGTTGGCGAATCGCGTGTCGTCGATCACCACGGTGTCGAGGCCGCGGATGTTGATGGCGCTCTGGCCGGCCGCGGTCATGGCCAGCATGAAGGGCTTGCGCTCGGTGCCCTCGAGAAAGGGGCGGATGACCCTGATCGGCTCGCCGCCGTGATAGAAGGCGGCGTTGATGCGCGGGAACCGCGCGGTGACGTGCTGCGCCGCCTCCTCCACACCGGCGCGCGTTGGCAGGAACACGGCGACGCCCAAGCGGCGCCTGGAGACATGCTGCAGAAAGCGATCGCTCAGGAAGCGGAGCGGCTTCTCGTTGATGACACGCACGGTCGCGGCCTTCGCGGGATCGAACGCGTAGCTCTCGACGACGGCGGACGACGCCAGGTAGCGCGCGTAGAAACCCGGATCGACCGTCGCCGAGAGCCAGATGAAGCGACAGCCCACGCGCTTGCCGAGCGCGAGGCAGAGCTCCAGCTCCGCGGACGTCTGATGGATCTCGTCGACGACGAGCGTGTCGGTGGCGAGGATGTCGTCATCCTGGAACCAGCGGCGCGCGATGCCGGTGGTGACGATGATGACGTTCCACGTCGGCGTCTCCGGTGTCGCCTCGCGCTCGCGGTTGACCACACCCACGCGCAGCTCACCGGTGCCGAGTATTCGCTCGGTGATCGGGCGGATGGCGAGCGTCTTTCCCGTGCCTGTACCCGCGACTATCCCGAAGCCGGAGCCGCTGTCGGCGAGGGCGCGCACCTCGTCGCCATGCTCGCGCTCGAGGAACGTGTCGAGGTTGAGGCCCATGGCGAGCTCGATCGTCTCGCACGCCGCGCGCGTGGGCGCGATGACGATGATGCGTCCGGTCGCCGGCTCGGCGGCGACGAACGCATCGTGGTCAGGCGGGAGGTATCTGTCTGTTACGTCACGAAGCACGCACGGGAGCGGTGCAAGGACGGCGCCGCGATGTCGCCAGCAACTCTGTCATCCCCGCCATCATAGCGTTGTCATCCCGGCAACGCTGTCATCCCCGCGAGTTCGTCATCCGCGCAATCTATCAGCCCCACGAAGCTGTCATCCGCACGAAGCTGTCATCCGCGCGAAGCTGTCATCCGCGCGAAAGCGGGCAGCCATTTCCCCTTCCCCGCTCCTCCGACGAGCCTATGGTCGCCGAGGAGGCGGACGTCTCTCCGGTTCGGACTGGCGCTGTGGCTGTGGACGCCGCTCCGGCTCCGCGCGCCGTGGCTCCACCTTCCGGGTCGGCGGCTCCACCTTCCGGGTTGGCGGCTCCACTTTCCGAGTCGGCGGCTCCACTTTCCGAGTCGGCGGCTCGGCTCTCCGGGTGGGAGGCTCGGCCTTGCGCGGCGGTGGCTCCACTCGCCGCGCCTCAGGCTCCACGCGCTGGCGCTCCGGCCTGGGTTCGGGCTGCGTCCTCGCGGGGGGTGGCTCGAATCTCGGCTCCTTCCAGCGGCGCGACCGGCCCGGACGCGCAGCATCGTCACCGAAGATCACCCGTCCGTTGGGCGGCCGGGTCCGCACAGCCGATGCACAGTCGGTCGGCGCCGGCTGCTGCCCGGGGGGTACACCGTCGATCCAGATTCGGCACATGCCCGGCGGTGGACGGTGACCCGGTGGCACACTGTCCTCATTGCGCCCCTCGCCCTGCGCCGCCGCGGGCGAGGTGGCGGCCACGGCAACGACGGCGGCGAGCGCGTAACTGTATATGCGTGCAGATCTGCTCATGTGGCCTCCTGAGCCGTCCCACTCGGACGGGTGCCCTACTCCAACGCATGGCCAGTGCCAGACGGAGTGCCGCAACCGCGAGTCGTAAGTGCAGCATGCGCAATAGCTTCGGACATCCGTCCCGAGCCCTGCCCTGGCGCGTGTCATCCAGCCCGGACGGCTCTGTCCCGCCGGGTGGCGGCCCGTCGCCCCCTGCAGAATACCACTGTTCCGTCCCCTGGTCGAGCGGCTCTCGGGCGAAGTCGCCGCGCGCGCGGATCCGCCGCGCGGGAATGCATCACGACACGAGACCGTTTAGCGTTGGACGATCAGCCCCCGTAGACTGCATCGCGCAATGCCTGCCATCAGCCACAACTCTGCCCACGATCCCGGCCCCGAATCTGCCCGCACGCGTGCGGAGCAGGTGGCAAGCGACGCCGCGCTTGCAGTGGCGCCGCGTGCCGGCGCGCGCATACACGTCGGCACGGCGTCGTGGACCGATCCCACGATCACGGCGCCCGGCGTCTTCTACCCGCCCGGTACAGCGTCCGCCGAGGATCGTCTGCGCTACTACGCGAGCCGCTTCCCTCTCGTGGAAGTCGATTCCACGTACTACGCGCTCCCCGCGCGGCGCACGTCCGAGCTCTGGGTGCGCCGGACTCCGGACGACTTCACCTTCAACGTGAAGGCGTTCGCGCTGATGACGGGCCAGCCCACGGAGGTCGGCCGACTGCCGAAGGACTTTCGCGCCGCGCTCCCGAAGGAGCTAGTTGACAGGAAGCGCATCTACGCGAAGGATCTGCCGGTCGAGCTCAACGAGGAAGTGTGGACGATCTTCATGGATGCGATCGAGCCGCTCATGTCATCGGGGAAGCTTGGCGCCGTGCTGCTGCAGTATCCGCCCTGGTTCATTCCCAACCGCTCCAACATCGGTGCGATGATCGAGGCGAAGGACCGGCTGCGCGGCGCGACGGGCGCGGTGGAGTTCCGCAATCATCTCTGGTTCCGGGACGACAGCAGCACGAAGCGCACTCTCGCACTGCTCGAGGAGCACGAGTTCCCATATGTGATGGTCGACGAGCCGCAGGGGATGGAGAGCAGTGTTCCGCCGATCACCGCCGTGACGTCGCCCAGGCTGGCGATGCTGCGACTGCATGGGCGCCGTTCCGAGCGGTGGGAGCAGCAGAACGTGCCCGCCGTGGAGCGCTACCGTTATCTGTACGATCGCGAGACGCTGGAGGAATGGGCGCCGAGGGTGCGCGCGATCGCGCGGGAGGTGAGCGAGATGCACGTGCTGTTCAACAATTGCTACTCGAACTACGGGACGACGAACGCGGCGGAGTTCGCGGAGTTGCTGACTCGGATCGGGTGACCCTGAACACCTTCGTGACGGCTGCCACTCAATCCCCGAACGATATCCCCGTCGCCCTCGCGGTCTGCACTACGTCGTGCGCCGGATCCACGCGCTTGGGCTCCGCGAGCGCCTGGGAGATCGGGATCGTCACGATGTGCGGCGACTGCAGCGCGACCATGTGCCCCCACTTGCCGTCCGCGACGGCACGCAGCGCTGCGCCCCCGAATCTGGTCGCGAGCAGCCGATCGTAGCCGGTAGGCATCCCGCCCCGCTGCAGATGTCCGAGCACGAGTGAGCGCGTCTCCTTGCCGGTGCGCTCCTGTATCTCACGAGCGACGACCTCGGCCACACCGCCCACGCGCTTCGCCTGCCCCGGCAGCGACTCGCCGAGCACCGAGGGCTCGCCGCCAATGGGGAAGGCACCCTCCGCGACGACGACGATGGAGAACCAGCGGCCGGCTCTGTCGCGGGCCATGATCTTCTCGCACACCCTCGTGAGATCGTACGGGATCTCGGGGATCAGGATCACATCTGCCGAACTGGCGACCCCCGAGTGCAGTGCGATGAATCCCGAGTTGCGCCCCATCACCTCCAGCACGAAGACGCGGCTGTGGCTCTCGGCAGTGGTGTGCAGCTTGTCGATCGCGTCGATCGCGGTCTGCACGGCCGTGTCGAAGCCGAACGTGGTGATCGTGCCGCTCACATCGTTGTCGATCGTCTTGGGCACGCCAACGATCTGCATTCCCTTCTCGAAGAGCCGCTGCGCGATGAGCAGTGATCCGTCGCCGCCGATCGTGATGACCGCGTCAATTCCGAACCGGCGCGCGTTCTCGAACAGTTCGTCGGATCGATCGACTTCGGAATAGCTGCCGTCGTCCTGGCGCACGGGATAGCTGAACGGATTTCCGCGATTCGTGGTGCGCAGGATGGTGCCGCCCTGGTGCGCGATTCCGCGCACTGCTTCCGTGGTGAGCTGGATGACCTCGTCCTCGCCCATGAGCCCCGCGAATCCCCGCCTGATTCCCAGCACTTCCCACCCCCGGCTCTGGGCGGAGAGAACGGCTGCGCGGATAACCGCATTCAGTCCGGGTGCGTCCCCGCCCCCGGTGGATAGAGCTACTCGCATATCAGCGTGTCAGTCGCGCTTGCCGAGCAGCGTGAGCACTTCGCCCTGATCGGCGTGCCGGCCGAGCTTCGATTTCTCGAAGACGGGTACGCCGTCGCGTACGACCTCGAAGCGCCCGCCCTTCGAGGGTATGAGCTTCACGGTCGCATCGGGGAACGCCTTCCTGATCTCGGCCGCCAGACCGGCGGCCCTGGGTTCGTAGTTTCAAACCGTGCAGTATTCGATCGTAATCATGGGGGTCAGGTCTTGTTTTGCGACATCGAGGTATTGCCGACTGTCAGTGCGGAGGGATCGGCATGCCGGCTGCGTTGGCCAGTCGTGCCAGTAATGTATCCTGTCGGGCCGCCCTCGCGGAGAGGGAGTCGATCTGCATCTGCAGAATCGCGTTCTCCTCCCGGAGATCGTTGACCGCATCGCTCATCTCGAGCAACAGCTCCCCATCTCGAATCACCGACTCGGGGCTGGGCCCGCAGGCGGTCGCGATCGCCAGAATCGCGGCGACGGCGATTGCGGACACGGTGCGGTGGATTGTGGTTCCAGGTGGGCTGTGGAGTCGTGCCGGTGAAAATGGATTCCTGCTTCCAGGGGAATGACGAAGGGGGCGGCGGAAATGACGAACAGGCGGGCGGGAATGACAAACAGGGGGCCGGGGATGACGAACGGCGGCGCGGGAATGACGAAGACCCGCGGCGTGGCGACGGGGAAAGCACGGTCGGCTCATGGTGACCTCAGCGCTGCCAGTGCGCCCTCGATCGTGTTGATCACGCGGCTCTCCGACTCGACGCGAAGCCGGGCCTCCAGGGCAGGTACCGCGGCGGGATCGCCGAGCGCGCCGAGTGATCTCGCTGCCGCCTGACGGATGAAGAGGTCCGGGTCATCGAGGAGCGGCGCGAGCAGCGCGACGACCTCGCTCTCGCGTCCCGCCGAGGATCCCATGAGAGTAGCGATCGCGACGACGCGTGTGTTGCGCATGGCGTCCGCACCGATGTAGCCGACAGCCACGCTCCATGCGTCCGGCGCCTTCGCCGCCGCAAGTGCTTCGATCGCTGCGCGACGTTCCACGTCGAGCCATGAGTCGCGCTCGAGCGCTGCCCGCGCGACAACCAGCCCCACCTCGGGCGCAGCGCGCACGAGCGACGCCAGCGCTGCCGCGCGCACGTAGAGCGAGGAATCGAACCAGGCGAGCTCTCGCAGTCGCGCGACAACCGCGTCGTCTGCTCCGTCGACTGCTCCATCGGCTGCGACCGGGTGCGAAGGGCCGAAGCCGCCAAGCTGTACCGCCGCTTCCTGGCGTACGCGTGCGTCGTCGTCGTGTGATGCCTGGAGCAGCCCATTCTGCGCGGTAGTGTCGAACCTGCCCACGATACCGCCAGGCCTGATCGTAGTCGCTGCGTCTGCCACGCCCCCGGATATCGCCGTGGCCGCGGCTCCCAGCGCCGTCGTCGCGCGCCGTCGCACCGCCCAGAAGGGATCGCCCGCCGCCGCGCCGGCAAGTGCCGTGACGGCCATCGCCTCCGCCCCGCGCTCGCCGAGCAGTACGGCTGCCTCGATGCGGCCAAGCACATCGGCGTCGTTCTCGAGCTGGTGCGCCAGCATCACCGTCGAGCGCGGAAAGTCGGCGACATCGAGCAGCCAGCCACCGTGGTCCCAGCGGATCGAGAGGGGCGCCGCGGGCAGATCGATCCGCAGCGCCGAGATGCTGTCGCGCACCGCGAGTTCCGCGCGCGTGCGCCCGCTGTCGGTGAGCACCTCGATGTCAACCGTCGCATGGAAGTAGCCGGTGAGCGAATCACGCGCCTGTACCTGCTGAGCGACGAGCGTGAGTGTGTGGGCAAGCGAATCGTACGCATGCGAGATGCGTAACACGGGAAAGCCGGCGCCGTACACCCACTGATCGAAGAAGCGATCGAGATTGCGGCCAGTCGTCTCCTCGAAGCTCCGCTGCACATCCTCACTGACGACACTTGCGAACGTGTGATCAGCGGTGTATGCCCGCATTCCGGCCCGGAAGAGCGAGTCGCCCAGCTCGCGGCGCAGCATCTGGAGTACCGTTGCGCCCTTAGGGTAGATGTGGCCACTGAGAAAGAGCTCGAGCGGATCCGTCACCCAGCGGTCGTACACGAGCGGACGGCGCGCGGTGATGTCGGCCGCGATCGCTGCTTCCTGTGCCGCCAGCCGCGTAACCGACGCCTCGGCGTCCCCCTTCCGCATCTCGTCGTAGATGGCCTCGTAGAACGTTGCGAATCCCTCGTTGAGCCAGATGTTGGCCCAGTTGCGCGTCGTCACCAGATCGCCGTACCACTGATGTGCGAGTTCGTGCGAGACGAGTCCGTCCGTGTTCGCCTGCGGCTCGGCCCACGCCGGATGCAGGATCGCATCGTCCGCCACCGTAGTGGCGGTCACGTTCTCCATGCCGCCAAAGATGTAATCCGGCGCGACGCTCTGGTCGTACTTGGCCCACGGATAATCCACTCCCGTCGCGTCGGAGAAGATCTCCATCATCACGGGAGTCTCGCTGAAGCCGCGCCAGCCGGCTTGCACGGAATCAGGGTACACCCAGTAGCCGACGGGCACGGAGCGCCACGTATCCTGCAGCACGATATAGTCGCCGGTCACGACGCTCATGAGATACGTGGAAGCCGGTCTGGCCAGACGCCAGTGCCACTCGATCTCATCGCCGACCCGGCGCGAGTCGACGAGGGTGCCGTTCGACAGCGCGCGCTCGCGCGACGGTGTGCGCACGAAGATCTCCCACGTCGCCTTGTCGTTGGGATAGTCGTACGTCGGGATCCAGTGGCGCGTGGCCTCGGTTTCGCCCTGCGTCCAGATCACGTGCCGTCGGTCGATGAAGTACACCCCCTGACTCGGGCGTATCGTCTCGTACGCGACCGTGAGCTTCGTACTGTCGCCGGGGGCGAGTCTCGATGCGAGTGCGATCGTGAGCGTGCGACCATCGTAGCGGTGCGCGAGCGTTCGATGGTCCGCATCCGTGACGGCGCTGATGCTCATCCCGACCGCGTCGAGCCGCACCGAATCGAGTGGTTCGGCGAGGGCCGCGAGGCGCAGGGCATTCGTTCCGATCACCGCATGGCGTTCCCAGTCGAACCGCACGTGCACCGTCTGATGCAGCAGGTCGAACTCGCGCTCACGCTCCGCGTGCGGCACGCCCGGCGGTGCCGGTCCCCACGTCACCAGAGGCAGCGGCCTGAACTCCGGAACACGCCAGGACGCGAGCGAGTCGGGCACGGTGGGCGGGGTTGCGGCCGAATCCGCGGGCACCGGTTGTTCCGCACGAACGGGCACCGGCGCAGTCGTCCGCGGCGAGCGGGCGCAGCCAGCGATGATGATGCTGAGCGCGACGAGCTGGAGCTGGGTCATTGATCACTGAGCGAGCGGAGTGATGGTTCGGCGCGCGGCGTATCGATGCAGGGCATCCGATCACCTGCACTTATATAACCGGCGTTCGATTACGAGGGAACCTTCGAGGGAACCTTCGAGGGAACCTTCGCGGGAACCTTCGCGGGAACCTTCGCGGGAACCTGCGCAGGACAATCGGAGGATGGATGATGCGCCGAGGTCTTACTGTGGCAGAGCTCGCACTGGTGATGGCGATCATGGGTACACTGCTGGGGATCGCGATCCCGCGTGCTGCCCGACTGCTCGATCGCATTCGCGTCGCCGGCGCTTCGGCGGAGATTTCGGCGTCCTTCGCGACGGCACGCAACGGCGCCATAGCGCGCAGCGAGCGCGTCGCTGTAACCATAGATAGCGTACAGGGCGCGCTCACCGTGCGAGCGGGCGATGACACGCTGGAACATCGCCCGCTCGCAAGGAGCCACGGTGTGCGGGTCGAGGCCACCCGTGATTCCATGTCGTACCGTTCCGATGGCCTCGGCTACGGAGCGGCGAATCTGAGATTGATCGTGAGCCGGGGAAGCGCGGCGGACACGATCACGGTTTCGCGGCTTGGGAGGGTGCGGCGGCGGTAGTGCGTAGGCGCCAATCCAGTGGCGGCGGGCAGGCCGAACGGGGCCGGACGCCCGGGACCATCGCTAGTCCGCTGCTACTGTCCCGAAATCGTACCCCGGAACCGAGATCCGGTCGATCGGGCGACCCAGCACCCGCTCGATAGTTCGAACCATCGCGATCTCATCGGGCGCCATGAAGGTGAATGCGTCGCCGTTGGCAGCCGCGCGGCCGGTGCGGCCAATGCGATGGATGTAATCCTCCGCCTGCTGCGGCACGTCATAGTTGATGACGTGCGAGATGCCGGTGATGTCCAGCCCGCGCTGCGCGATATCGGTCGCCACCAGAACGCGGATGCTGCCGTCCTTGAAGCCCGCGAGCGCCTCGGTACGCTGCGACTGACTCTTGTTCGCGTGCAGCGCGGTCGCGCCTATCCCCGCGCGCCCCAGGTCGCGCACGATTCTGTCGGAACCGTGCTTCGTGCGGCAGAAGACGAGCACGGAGTCCATCGCGTCGCTGCGCAGCAGCTCGATGAGGAGAGCGTTCTTCCTCTCGCGCGGCACGGGATACACCGCGTGCGTAACACCGGTCGCCGCACTCGAGCGACGGCCAACCTGCACGACCTGCGGCTTGCGCAGGTACCTGCGTGCGAGCGCCTCGACTTCGGGCGGCATCGTCGCGCTGAACAGCAGTGTCTGCCGGTAGCGCGGGATCTGGTCGATTATGCGGTTGATCTGGGGCGCGAATCCCATGTCGAGCATCCGGTCGGCCTCGTCCAGGACGAGCACTTCGAGGTCGTCGAAGACAACGTTCTGCCGCTCGAGGTGATCGATCAGGCGACCGGGTGTCGCGACCACGACATCGACACCATTGCGCAGCTTCCTGGTCTGCGGCTCGACTCCAACTCCGCCGTAAACGGCCACCACGTCGAGTTCGGCGTGCCGGCAATACTTGCCGAAGCTCTCCTCCACCTGCGCCGCGAGCTCACGCGTGGGCGTGAGAATGAGAGCGCGGGTGCGCCTCGGCCCGGGGAGGAGCCGTGTGATGATGGGGAGCGTGAACGCGGCCGTCTTTCCCGTGCCGGTCTGCGCCAGACCCATGATGTCGCGCCCCTGCAGTACCAGCGGGATCGCCTGCGCCTGGATCGGGGTGGGAACGGTGTATCCCGCGTCCTTCACTGCGGCGAGCACCTGTGGCGCGAGCCCGAGCGTGTCGAATCCCGACACCATCTCCTGCTCCTGCACTTCATCCTGCACCTGCGTCTTCTCTTCGATTGTGGTTTCCATGTCCCTTTCGTGACCACGCCAGCGCCGGCGCGTTGCCCGCAACACGCTGGCAGCAGCCGAGCACGGCGCACGCGATTCGGACGGCGGCGTACGCCGGCCCGCCATCGCATGATGTGAGCTAACCGTGACCTGGGACCGGACCACTGCTCGTCAAAGAGCAGCGTTGGCAGCGCGAAGGGCGCGCGTGGTTCCTCGAGAACAGAGGTCCGCATCCGCTACGGCACGGCCCGATCAGCAGACGCGCATCGCGCCGCTGGAGCCACAGACTGCCGCGTCACTACAGTCCTGTAACTTAAACCTTTGCGGGGCGTTGCGCCAGTTGAACTGCGGGGGGACGACGGCCGATCACGCACCTTCGTCCAGGAATCGCAGCAGCGCCGCATTCACCTCGTCCGGCGCCTCCATCTGCACCGCATGCCCTGCTCCTCTCATCCGAACGACCTCCACGACCGGGAACGCTGTCAGCGCCGACGCTCTGCCCTCGCGCGGAAAGCCCAGCAGCACATCAGCGGTCCCAAGGATCGCGAGCACGTGCGGAACCATCGCGCCCAACCGCTGCCGGGGCATGACGCTCCAATCCATGACGCGGAGCATCGCGTGCAGCGCGTGCAGAAACGCGGGGTACTGGGTCGGCGACCAGAACTCGGCTACATCGCGCTCGCTCACCGCGCGACGATTTCCGAAGACGATCCTGAGGGCCATCGACACCACACGGCGCTGCGCCAGCCGGGGGAGCAGTGGGATCAGTGCGGGAGTAGCCACCACGGGGAAGAGTGGCGCCAGCCGCAGCGGCGCGAGCCCGACCGGGGCGATGAGCGCGAGTGCGCGAACGCGCTCCGGTCGGGCGAGCGCAAGCTCGAGCGCGATCCGCCCGCCCAGCGAATGCCCCACGAGCGTCGCGGACTCGAGTTCGAGCGCGTCCAACACGTCGACCACGTGCGCAGTCATCGCCGCCAGCGTGTACGAGGCCGCGTCCCCGGGCTTGTCCGACAGACCGTGACCCTGGAGGTCGAACGCGATCGTTCTCAGCGGTTTCTTCGCCGTGCGATGCTCCGCGATGGGACGCAGATTCGCTGCGAAGACGTAGCTCGAGCAACCCCAACCGTGGATGAACAGCGCGGGCGCGCCGTCAGGATCGCCACACTCGACGGTACGGACACGCCGACCGGAGCGGAGTGGTACGTATCGAACGGTCAGGCCGGCATCGCCCGCCGGCCACATCGCCTCGGCGGCGAGTCGCGCAGAGTGCGTTGCGGCCCTCAGAGCAGTTCGATCGGACGCCCGGCCAGTCGCGCAATGAGACCGAGCCGGAACGTCACATCCGTCCACTTCTCGTCGCCGCCGGGCTCCGACTTGAGAGGATAGCTCGGCCACACAAACGGATTCGTCGTTCGCGGCGTGGCCATCCCCTTGTGCGGGTGCCAGACGCCTTCCGAATCTCGGTCGTCGAGAAAGCGTTCGAACAGCCTGGACCATCCCTCGTTGCGATCGAGAAAGCCGAGCCGAGCCATGAGCTCGAGCCACATGAGCGCGAACGGGACATCGGCGTCGGCGGCATTGCGGTGCGGAAGCATATCGCCCAGCACGAGCTGAGGCTGCATGACACCGGCCTTGCCAAGGAGCTGCACCGGCGCCGCCCTCGGCACAGGCTGAGTGATGGCGTGGTAGATGAGCTCGACTTCGACGTAATACTCTGCCCTGAACAGCGGCATGTGCGCCAGCATTGTCAGCGCGTGGATGGACGGTGGCGCGGCTTCGGCGGGCAGCACGTGCTTGTTGCCCACACGCACGAACGGTTTCTCGCCCAGCGGCGAGGCGAGGAAGTCGCCGATGCGGGTGATGATACGCCGCGCCGCGCCCCGTAGCCGCGGATCTCCTTCGTAGCCGGCCTGGGCCAACGCTGCGGCAGCCGCCTCGCGCAGGAGAGCGCGACCGTGCACCACCGCCGCCGGGTTGATCTTCTTCGCCCCCACCCCCACCCCCACCCCCACCCCCACCCCGCCCCCGCCGCGACCAGTTCCAGGG
>JBOHTO010000013.1:0-9689 GCA_050733695.1 Gemmatimonadaceae bacterium
CACGTCGACGTCTACTACTACGCCGCCGAAGAGCGCATCGCCCGCCTGGCGCTGAGCTACGCGGAACAGAGCTACGACGTGCTGGCAGGTCAGTTCAACCACCACGTCAAGACCAGGATTCCGCTCATCATCTACGCATCCCACAGCGACTTCGAGCAGACGAACGTACTTCCGTTCGTGCCGCCGGAGGGAATACTCGGCGCCACCGAGTTCATGAAGCGGCGCGTGGTCATGCCGTTCCGCGGAAGCTACTCGGAGTTCCGCCATACGCTGCGGCACGAGCTCGTGCACGTTTTCCAGCTCTCCCTTCTCGAACGGAGCGCCGAGCTGTACCCGCGCTCCCGTCGCGTTTCCCTCCCGCTCTGGTGGTCGGAAGGACTCGCAGAGTTCCTCTCGTCAGATCAGGAGACGCGTGATCGCATGGTCGTTCGCGATCTCACGCTCGGCGGGCGCCTTCCTTCCATCGTGGAGCTGAATCTCACGCGGTCACCGATCGTGTATCCTGTTGGTGGAGAACTGCACGACTTTCTGGCCGATCGCTACGGGGCGTGGCGCGCGACGCTGGTGTACGAGTCGCTGTCACGATACGACTCCTTCGAGGAGACGCTGCGGGCCGTATACGGTCGCACGTCGCAGGAACTGAGCACGGAATGGGCGTACGCGATGCGGCAGCGATTCTTTCCCGAGGTCGCCGATCGGAAACCACTCGATGTCGCCGGCAAGCGCATCGTGACGCTCGGCCTGAAACCCATCGCCGTGGTCGGCCCGGACAGCATTGTCGACGTCGCGTATCTGTCGCCCCGGAGCGGCTACACGAACATCTATCGCCACCCCGTTGACTATCCCGCGGAGCCCCAGGTGGAAGTCAGGGGCGAGCGCACGCCCGAGTTCGAATCGCTGCATCCGTTCTCCTCGCGTATCGATGCGCAGGGCGACATCCTGCTCTTCGCGAGCAAGTACAACGACCGTGATGCGATCGTGTTCTGGGACATGGTCGCGGACCGTGTCGTCGGACGCTACCAGTTCGATTCGATCGTCGGCATTCTCAGCCCCGCGCTGGCTCCGGATGGTGCGCACGTCGCCTTCAGCGGCCTCACCACGGCCGGGGTTTCCGATCTCTTCCTGCTCGATCTTCGCGCGGGCGCGCTTTCACGCATCACGGACGATCACTATGAGGATCTGGATCCCACGTGGCTGCCTGGAAGCGATGCGGTTGTCTTCGCGTCCGATCGGGCGCCAGGTGGTGACGACGGTGCGAAGAATCTGTTCCGGATTCCCGTACGCGGCGGGCGCATCGATCCACTGACTGCGGGCCGCTGGGTCGACGAGAGCCCTCGCTGGGATCCCGAACGGGGACGCATCTTCTTCGTCAGTGATCGCGACGGCTCCTTCAACCTCTACTCGATAGACACACTCGGGCATGGCGCGCGGGAGAGCCGCCTCGACGGAGGTGTCTTCGATCCGGCGCCGATTCCGGGGGACGACCGTATGCTCGTTGGCGGCTTCAGCGGGCTCACATGGTCGGTTTTCACATTGCTCCCCGATCCGGATGCGCGGGACGAGACTTTCGCCTTCGCCGACACGGCTCCCCGACCGGAACCCTGGCGGTGGATCGAGCTCGCCGACAGCACAGTGGTTGCCGAGAAGCCAAGCCCGTACGAGCGCCGCTTCTCGCTGGATGTGGCCGCCGGCGGAAGCGAGATGACCCCCGTCGGAGGAACTGCGCAGGGCGCACAGCTCATGCTCACCGACCTGCTCGGTGATCACGCGATCTTCGCCAGTCTGTCTGCGTACCAGAGGGGTGGCTTCAGCGACGTGCTCTCCAATCTCAACGCCAACGTCTTCTACCTGAATCAGTCGCGGCGACTCAACTGGGGCTTCGGCGTGTTTCGCCTCTCCGGGTTCTTCTATGAGTCCGGGTTCGCCCAGGTGTATCGCGAGACGAGCGGCGGTGTGTACGGCACGCTCCGGTACCCGCTCTCACGCTTCACGCGAGTCGAAGGACAGACCCGCCTGGAGTTCTCCAATCGCCAGGACTTCGATGCCTCGATCGTCGACGGCGAGCTGCAGAGGCGCGGGCTACTGGCCAGCAACTACATCAGCCTCGTCGGCGACAACACGCTCTGGATCCCTACCGGCCCGATCGATGGCAGGCGATGGAACATCACTGCGGGTGTCGTCAGCGACGTCACCCATGGCGAGTTCGAGGACTGGCTCGGCTCTGTCGATGGGCGAAAGTACATCCGGACGTCGCAGCAATCGGCGGTCGCGCTCCGCGGTTACCTTTACCTCAGCGAAGGGTCGCGCCCACGCGCAGTGCAGCTAGGTGGCGCATGGCTCCTTCGCGGCTATCCGTTCTTTGCAGTGGATGGAACGCGTGCATGGCTCACGAGTGCGGAATGGCGCTTTCCGCTGGCCAACTTCGTGACGCTGGGGCTCCCGATCGGTGCGATCCGTCTACCGCCCCTTCAGGGTGCCCTCTACGGAGATCTCGGGCAGGCGTGGTACAAGGGCAGGTACGACGAGCGCGTGCTCGGCAGCGCAGGGGTCGGATTCCGGATGCCGGTGCTGCCGGGGCTGGTGCTGCGCGTCGATGTCGGCCGCCGCTTTTCGTTCAGGGCACCGGACGAGGAAGACAGTTCATTCTACCACCGTCGCTACGTCGACTTCTTCTTCGGATACAATTACTGAGCGCCGATGACGATACTCTCGCCCCGCGTCCGACTCACCGGCGCGGCATTCGTGTTCGTTCCTGCCCTGCTCGGCGTGTCGGCGCTCCACGGCTGTGCGCCGCGCGCGGAACCACTGCGCGGTGTCCCAGCGCCATCGCACCTGCCGGCAGCGGATCTTCCTCCGGAGTATCGCGAACTCGTCTTCGACTGGAGCTTCAGTGAAGGTACTTTCGGCGCAAGCGGCGAAGGCGTCGCCCGGCTGGCCTCGCCCGACAGCGTGCGCCTCGACCTCTTCATTGGCGGTGGACTCGGTGGCGCCACTGCGTGGCTGATCGGCGACTCCGTCCGCACACCGCGCGGTGCGATGACGGCGGATGTCCTGCCACCGCCACCGCTGCTCTGGGCCGCGCTCGGCCGGCTGGCGATCGGGGCGGCCGCGGATACGGCTGTGCGCGTTGACGGCGACACCCTTCGGGCCGACATTGGAGTGACGCCGACCTGGCGTGTGACCTTTGCGAGCGATGAACTCGTGCGGCTGGAGCGCGTCGACGATGGACGCATGATGGAATGGGTCGCACGCGTTCCCGGAGTCAGTGTCCGCTATGAACACGAAACGGCGCGGCGATCGCTGCGCATGTCGATCACGCGCTCCACCGTCGTCCCGGCTTTCGATGAAGACATCTGGCCTGATTAGCACGGTCCTCCTCCTCGTTGTGTCCGGCTGCTGGTACGGATTCGCAGGCGGCGGCCTGCCTTCGAACATCGAAACCATTGCGGTTCTCCCGTTCGAGAACGCGACGCCCGCGCCGGAGCTCGCGCGCGAGGTCTACGAGGCACTGCGCGGCCCGATCGAATCGCGCCTGGGGCTGCGCAGCGCTTCCGAAGAGCGTGCCGACGCTGTCGTGCGCGGGACGATCCTGCGGTACGATACCGATGTTCCCGTCGGATTCAGCGCCGATCCGGACCAGGCCACCACGGCGCGGCGCAAGCTTCAGCTCTCTCTCGACATCGAGATCATCGATCAGACATCCGGCCGCACGCTCTGGTCGCAGCGCAATCTCACGGTGGACGCCGAGTACGCGGAGCGTGCCGAGCGGGACGGACTCGAACGTGCGCTCGAGCGGCTGGTCGAGGCCGTGATCGATGGAGCACAGTCGCAGTGGTGATGTCCGGTCCGAGGCGCGGCGCATCCCGGTTGGGATGCCTGTTCACTCTTCTTCTTCTTGCCGCCATCGGATACTTCGGCATTGACGTGGGAGAGGCGTACTACAGGTACTTCCGCTACCGCGATGCCATGAAGCAGGAGGTGCGTTTCGCCGGGCAGCACACCGACCCCGAGATCGTACGGCGACTGCGCGCTGTCGCGGATTCCCTCGACCTCCCCGCAGAAGCGAGCAGGATCGGGATACGCCGAACACCCCCCCGCCACATCGACATCTGGGCATCCTACACGGAGTCGGTCGATTTCCCGCTACACGTTCGGGATTTCCATTTCACACCCCGGGCGGAGGGCGCCTTCTGAGCAGGGTTGTCGATCCGCGTTGCAAGGTGATGGACTGGAGCGCCGCGCGCGCCTGGCGCATTGCGCGCGCTGATCGCGTCGTTTTCACCAACGGCGTCTTCGACCTGCTCCACCCCGGCCACGTCGATCTGCTCTCACGGGCGCGCGCGATGGGCAGTGCCCTGCTGGTGGGAATCAACAGCGACGCATCCGTCCGGCGGCTCAAGGGTCCCGACCGCCCCCTGCGACCCGCCGCCGACCGCGCCCTGGTGCTCGCGGCGCTCGAGAGCGTCGACGCAGTCGTCGTGTTCGACGAGGACACGCCCCTCGATCTGATCGTTCACCTCGCTCCCGATGTGCTCGTCAAGGGCGGCGATTACGTTGCCGATGCCATCGTCGGCGCTGCCGAGGTTCGCGCCCGGGGCGGCGAGGTCGCCATCGTACCGCTCACTCCTGGCCAGTCGACGACTTCCATCATGGAGAAACTGCGTGACACATAGAGAAACGGCGTGACAGGAGCTGACGTGAGGTATCGCCTGCTTCCATTCCACCGCGCGCCCCCGATCGTCGTCCCCGCGAAAGCGGGAATCCATTTTCGCTCATGCCACGAAGCCGACATGGAGCGGTAGCATGGGAAACGCTGAGCAGTCGGCTCGTGTCGGACGCGCGGCGGACGAACTCCGTGCGGTGCGCCTGGAACGCGGCGCGGTGCCGTACGCCGAGGGCTCCTGCCTCGCCACGTTCGGCGAGACTCGCGTGCTCTGCGCAGCGAGCGTGGAGAAGGGGGTTCCGCCATGGCGCAAGGGGAGCGGACTGGGATGGCTCACGGCCGAGTACGCGATGCTGCCGCGAGCAACGCACACCCGCACCTCGCGCGAACGCGCGCAGCTCGGCGGGCGCACGCAGGAGATACAGCGTCTGATCGGGCGCAGCGTGCGCGCGATGATCGACGGCTTCGACTTCGGGGAGTTCACCCTGCGAATCGATTGCGATGTCCTGCAGGCAGACGCGGGCACACGGACGGCGGCGATCACCGGTGCCTGTGTCGCCGTCGTCGATGCATTCGGTTTCATGTTGCAGCGGGGCGATATGGCGGCGTCGCCGGTGTGCCGTCGGGTTGCCGCGGTCAGCGTTGGCGTCGTTGCGGGGGAACCGCGTCTCGACCTCGACTATCGCGAGGATGTCTCCGCGGAGGTGGACATGAACGTCGTCATGAGCAGCGAGGGCCGGTTTGTCGAAGTTCAGGGAACCGCCGAGCGCGGCACGTTCGCGCGCCCCGATCTCGACGCTCTTCTGTCGCTCGCTGAACGCGGGATCAGCGAGTTGAACAGACTGCAGGAAGCAGCACTCTCGCGATGAGCCGCAACGACATCATCCTCGCAACGCGGAGTGCGGACAAGTTGCGCGAGCTGCGCCCGCTGTTCGAGAGTGCCGGTTTCATCGTGGCCGATGCCGGCGAGTTCGGCCTGGCCCGGGAACCGGACGACGACGAGCTGGAGTCTCACGACACGTTCAGGGCCAACGCGCTCGCGAAGGCCCACCATTTCTACGATATCAGTGGCGGCGTCGCCGCAGTCGCGGATGATTCGGGGCTCGAGGTGGCCGCGCTCGGCGGCAGGCCCGGCGTTCGCAGCAAGCGCTTCAGCGGACGCACGGGGTTGAAGGGTCGCGCACTGGATGCGGCGAACAACCGCGCCCTGGTCACCGAGCTCGAAGGCGTGGCGGACAGGAGCGCGCGCTACGTCTGTGCGGCCGCGTTCGTGGGGCTCGACCACGAGATCGTTGCCGAAGGCGAAACGGCGGGCGAGATGCTCACCGAGCCGCGAGGTCAAGCCGGCTTCGGCTACGATTCCCTGTTCCTCTCGGCGGACCTCGGCGTGACCTTCGGCGAATGCACCCCGCAGGAAAAGATGCGCGTGAGCCATCGCGGGCGCGCCTTTCGCGAGCTGATCGCCGCGCTGCGCCGGGGCGTCGTGCGCGGGTGACAACATGTCCTGCCGCTCCGTGATCGCCGTCGACTGCTGCTGCTTCGTGCTCGCCGTCGACTGCTGCTGCTTCGTGCTCGCCGTTGACCGTCACCCGCAGCGGGGATAGGTTTCTGAGCTTGTGCGGGGCGTAGCGTAGCCTGGTATCGCGCCTGCTTTGGGAGCAGGAGGTCACCGGTTCAAATCCGGTCGCCCCGACCTTGCGCGGGTCGATCCGCTGCGCGGCCGGGCGGTTCCTCGGCAACGCTCGGCGCAACGGCGGGATCGCCGTGACCTCCGCGCCGACGAAGCGCCAGTAGCTCAGGTGGATAGAGCAACAGCCTTCTAAGCTGTGGGTCGGGGGTTCGAGTCCCTCCTGGCGCGCCAATTCTGGAGACCGGAAGCAGCTTCGGGAAAGAGAGAGGATCGAAGGCTGTACGCCGCGAAGCATCGCGGCGCACGGATCAGGGCGCCGTTAGCTCAACTGGCAGAGCAACTGACTCTTAATCAGTAGGTTGCAGGTTCGATTCCTGCACGGCGCATCGAGACAGGAAAGGCTTTCAACACCTCGCGTGTCAGATCCCACCGGTCGAAGCCCTGTCGACCGTAGTCCAGCCCGCGGCGCACGATCACGATGTCGTGCGACGGCACCACGATCACGTACTGGCCGCGATTCCCCGCCGTGGAGTACGCATCGCTCGGTACGTCGGTGCGGTCCCGCGGAACGAGCCACCATTGTCCGCCGTAGAAGCTGCCGCGTTCGGCCGTGGCCGGAGCCGGCGTGCGCACGAAGTCGATCCATTCGCTCGAGAGCAGCCGCTCACCGTTCCACATTCCGTCCTGCAGGTAGAGCAGGCCGAAGCGGGCAAGGTCGCGCGCGTTCGTGTACACCTGACTGCTCAGGATGAAATCGCCGAAGCGATCCACGCTCACGAGCGTGTTCCGCATCCCGATACGGTCGAGCAGGGCCCGGCGAGGGAACTCCAGGTAGGCCTGCTCGCCGGCAAGCGCGCGCTTCATGGCGAGCACGCCGAGCAGAGTGTCGTAGTTCTCGTAATCCCAGTTGGCACCCGGCTCGCGGATCATCGCGCGGGTGAGCCCGCCATGCACCGAGCTCGCGCCGGCCCAGTACGCGAGTCCCGAACCCGTGGCGTACTCGAGCCCGGCGTTGTCCACGGGGTAGAGGCCGCTCGACATGTTCAATAGGTGGCGCAGCGTGATCGCGTTCCGCGGATCGCTCTCCGGCGAGGGGGCCTTGGGTAGCCAGTCGAGCTCGAGCGGCGCGTCGAGCTTCATGCGACCCTGGTCGGCGAGTATGCCGATGAGCGTGACGGCGATGCTCTTCGCCGTCGACCAGGTGCGTGTTCTCGTGTCGAGGTTGAAGCCGGGCGCGTACCGCTCGTGCACGATCCGGCCGTCGTGCACGACCATGAGGCTGATGGTCACCTGCTCCGGAGACTCACGATCGAACGCCCAGGCCGAGGCTGCTTCGAGCGCGGCTGGATCCACGTTGTTCGGAAAGGGCGCATCCGGAACTAGGTCGCCGTCCGGCCACAGGATCGTCTTCGGGTCGCCGGCGAGCGGCGCCATGCCGAGGCCCGGCAGGTCTTCGATGTCCTCGAACGTCTGATTCGGTGCCATGATCACGCAGCCAAGCCCGTCGCGGAACGCCGCCCGCATGGTGGGAGCGCCGCCCGAGCCTCCGACCGCGACCGCCCGACGCAGCCGGTCGATCTGGTAGTCGCCGCCGCGTGGCGTTCCGACGGGGTTGGGAAGGTAGGCGAGTTCCTCGTCGAAGATCTGCTCGAGTGTGCGCCCGGACGTGAACAGGCCATTGCACATGAAGATGGCCTGCTGGCCGTGGCGGATCATGTCGCGCTGGAACTGCCAGTAGTCGTAGCCTTGCTGCTGGTGGGCGGTCGCCGGTGCGGGGATCGCGGCAACGAGAGCGGCGGCCAGGGTCAGAAGGCGCGAGAGGAGACGCTGCATTGGGGACATTTCCAGTGGATGAGAGGGGATGAGGCGGCCACTTGCCGGAGCAGTGCCGTACGGGTAGAATGGATAGCTCGACGCACGGGGTGCAGGAATTGCGACATTGTTCGCACCGAGCGGTGCCCGAACGATTCAGTGATCGAAAGGTTGACAGGGGCGCTACCGCACGTTACTGTTCAAGGCTGTCGTCGATTGTGGCCCGCGTACGAGTGCGAGAATGCGATTCGGCGTTTCGTTTCGCTGGCAGACGGCACGAAGGAACGAAGAAGGAATGAACTGGTTGATCCGGACCCGAGAGGGTTCTGCACAGAGAGTTTGGAAGTAGCAGCAGAGTTGTTTGGCAGAGCTGTTTGGCAGAGCTGTTTGGCAGAGCTGTTTGACAATCGAGAATGGGATGTCGGATGTGCGAGGCGGACTCCATGATCCGGAGCTGTTCAGGGCTTCGGGGAGAGTTCAGACCTGATCATATTCGAGTGATTCGGACGCGCTGTCACGAGGTTTGTATGACAGCGTGACAGCCGTTCGTAGAGTCGATCTGCTTTTCATCCATTGGAGAGTTTGATCCTGGCTCAGGACGAACGCTGGCGGCGTGCTTAACACATGCAAGTCGAGGGCGGGGCTTCGGCCCCGACCGGCGAACGGGTGCGTAACACGTGAGCAACCTGCCGTCTTGTGGGGAATAGCCGGCCCAACGGCCGGGTAATACCGCATACGCTCATCGGGCTTCATGGCCTGATGAAGAAACCTACGGGGCAACCCGTGGGGCAGGGCGAGGGGCTCGCGGCCTATCAGCTAGTTGGTGGGGTAACGGCTCACCAAGGCATCGACGGGTAGCTGGTCTGAGAGGATGGCCAGCCACATTGGGACTGAGAAACGGCCCAGACTCCTACGGGAGGCAGCAGTGGGGAATCTTGCGCAATGGTCGAAAGACTGACGCAGCGACGCCGCGTGCGGGAGGACGCTCTTCGGAGTGTAAACCGCTGTTGCCCGGGACGAACGAGGAGATTCATCTCCTTTGACGGTACCGGGTGAGGAAGCACCGGCTAACTCCGTGCCAGCAGCCGCGGTAATACGGAGGGTGCGAGCGTTGTCCGGAATCACTGGGCGTAAAGGGCGCGTAGGCGGCTTCTCAAGGGTGTGGTGAAAGCCCGGGGCTCAACCCCGGGTCTGCCGTGCCGACTGGGAGGCTGGAGCACCGTAGAGGCAGGTGGAATTCCGGGTGTAGCGGTGGAATGCGTAGAGATCCGGAAGAACACCGGTGGCGAAGGCGGCCTGCTGGGCGGTGACCGCAAGGTCTTAAAGCTGACGCTGAGGCGCGACAGCGTGGGGAGCAAACAGGATTAGATACCCTGGTAGTCCACGCCGTAAACGATGGGCACTAGGTGCCTGGGGGAGCGACCCCCTGGGTGCCGTCGCTAACGCATTGAGTGCCCCGCCTGGGGAGTACGGCCGCAAGGCTGAAACTCAAAGGAATTGACGGGGGCCCGCACAAGCGGTGGAGCATGTGGTTTAATTCGACGCAACGCGAAGAACCTTACCTGGGCTTGACATGCACGGGAA
>JBOHTO010000014.1:0-28187 GCA_050733695.1 Gemmatimonadaceae bacterium
ATGTCATAGCTTTCCACTCGCTGTCCTCCGCTTGTCACGCCGGTTGCGGCGGCCGCGCGAGCGCCGCTGGCCAATCCTCGATCACGGGCTGTAAGCTAGTGGCGAGCATCAGGGACGTCACGGAACCATCGATCGCTCCATCGAATAGGTCACGGGAGACGTCGCGCCCTGCGCAACATGAATCTCTTACCACCCTGCGATCATGACCGAATCAGACGCATCGACCGGCACGCGCACACACTACTACCACAGCCACGATCTCGCCCGGTTCGCCGAGATCGATCGAGGGGCACCGGAACTCGCGGCGAAGTTCTTCGACTGGTACAACGCCGTGTTCGCGGAAGGAGCGCTCACGACACGGGAGAAGTCACTCATTGCCCTGGCCGTGGCGCATGCCGTGCAGTGCCCCTACTGCATCGATGCGTATTCGCGCGATGCACTCGAAAAAGGTTCCAACGTCGACCAGATGACCGAAGCCGTACACGTCGCGGCAGCAATCCGCGGTGGCGCTTCGCTCGTGCACGGAGTACAGATGCTCAATCACGCGGACGATCTGGGGATGTGACGTTGTGACACGGATACTGAAGACGCTGCAGCACCGCGGCAGCACGCTGGCCTCGGGCGAGGCACAGCGGGCGCGGCTCGCCGAACTTCGGCTTCCGCGCTCCTTCGGCCACGCGCTCGCGACTTCGGCGCTGTTTCCACTCCGGCCGACGGCGATCGAGATCCTGCAGATCAACGTAGGCAAGCGTTGCAACCAGACCTGCCGCCACTGTCATGTCGACGCCGGACCCGACAGGCGCGAGGTAATGCCGCGCGACGTTGTCGATGCCTGCCTCATGTTTCTCGAGCGTCATCGCATCGCAACGCTCGACATCACGGGCGGTGCTCCCGAGCTGCACCCCGACTTCCGCGAGATCGTCGCGCGCGCGGTGGAGTCGGGCGCGCGTGTCATGCACCGATGCAATCTCACCGCGGTCCTGCTGCCGAACTACTCCGATATCCCGGAGTTGCTCGCCCGCCATCGCGTGGAAGTCGTCGCATCGCTGCCATATTTCCAGGCGCGCGAGACCGACACGCAGCGAGGCGAGGGCGTATTCGAGGAATCCGTCCGCTCTCTTCAGCGCCTCAACGCGCTCGGATATGGCAAGGGGCTCGGGCTGGTGCTCACCCTCGTGACGAATCCGGTCGGCACCTTCCTGCCGGGCAACCAGAGCGAGCTCGAGGTTCAGTGGAAGCGCGAGCTCATGCGGCGTCACGGCATCGAGTTCGATCATCTCTACACGATCACGAACATGCCGATCAGCCGCTTCCTCGAGTTCCTGGAGGAGCGCGGGCGGACGCAGGAGTATCTCACGCGACTCGTCCAGGCGTACAATCCCGCCGCCGCGGCGGGCGTCATGTGTCGCAACACGCTCTCGGTTGGCTGGGACGGTGCGTTGTACGACTGCGACTTCAACCAGCTGCTCGACCTCCCGGTCGAGTCCACCGCGCCGCGCACGATCTTCGACGCGACGCCAGCGGCTCTCGCCGAGCGGGCGATAGAGATCGGCCCGCACTGCTTCGGCTGCACAGCCGGCGCCGGGAGCTCGTGCGGTGGCGCCGTTGCCTGACCGCCGCCGACCATGGTTTCGCCCTGCGATATTCATCGCAGTCGTCGCCGGCGGAAGCCTGGTCGCATGGCAACAGGGGTGGTTCGCCGAGCGCGACGCGGGGGAACTCGCGGCCCTCATCCGGCAAGCGCGCGCGATTCCCGCGATCGGCCCGCTCTTCGTCCTGGCGTATGCCGTCACGACGACGTTCGGCATCCCCGCCACTCTCCTCACCCTCGCCGGCGGCGCGATCTTCGGCGTCGTCCTCGGCTCTGCGCTCAACTGGCTCGGCGCGATGGTCGGTGCCACCGGGGCGTATTTTCTGGCGCGGGCGCTTGGCCGTGATGCCCTCACATCCATTGTCGGACGGCGCGCGTCGCGCCTCGACGAGCTCGTGAGCGATCATGGATTTCTCACGCTGCTTCGCCTGCGCCTCATCCCCGTTGTTCCGTTCAATGCGCTGAACTTCGGAGCCGGAATCGCGGGAATGAAGCTGCGCGACTACCTGCTGGCGACCGGGATCGGGATACTGCCCGGCACGATCGTCTACACGTATTTCGCGGACGCGCTGCTCTCGGGCGTGTCAGGCGCGGGACGCCGCGCGCTCATCAACGTCGCGGTCGCCGGCGCGCTTCTCATCGCGCTCTCCTTCCTGCCCACCATCGCGAGGAAGTGGAGTGAGCGCCGCCACACCGCCGGTGCGACACGGGTAGAGCGCAACGCCGCGAGCTGAGCCCGGCCGCGCTATGGTTCGCGCGCTGCCCGCTCCCCCGTCTGCCCCTGCTCCCCGGTCGTGATCGCCGGCTCGCTGGTCCGCGCCGGCTCCGGTGGCGCGAGCTGATCGCGCCCCTTCCGCAGGAACGGAATGCCTTCCTGCATCCAGTCCGGTGCCGGCTCGCCCTTGAGATGGTGCGCGAAGAACTGCTGCATGCGCATGTCGATGTCCATCTG
Source organism: Gemmatimonadaceae bacterium (assembly GCA_050733695.1). Classification (GTDB taxonomy): domain Bacteria; phylum Gemmatimonadota; class Gemmatimonadetes; order Gemmatimonadales; family Gemmatimonadaceae; genus JBOHTO01. The sequence continues at coordinate 2,544 of JBOHTO010000014.1, forward strand.
GTTCGCGCGCTTCGTGGGATTGTGCGATTCGCCGTTGTAGTTGACGAAGTACGCCTCCTTCCCCAGCCGTCGCAGCGCCACAAAGAACTCGATGGACTGATACCAGGGCACGGCGCCGTCCGCATCGTTGTGCATCATGAGCACCGGCGTCTCGATCCTGTCGGCGAAGAAGAGCGGAGAGTTCTCGATGTAGCGCTCCGGGTACTCCCAGAGCGAGCCGCCAATGCGGCTCTGCGTCTTTTCGTACTGGAACGAGCGCGAGCGCCCGCTCGCCCAGCGGATGCCTCCGTAAGCGCTCGTCATGTTGGCGACGGTGGCATTGGGTACGGCGGCCGCGAACAGGTTGGTCTGCGTGATGATGTACGCAGTCTGATAGCCGCCCCACGACTGCCCCGCTATCCCGATCGCGTTGCGGTCGACGAAACCCTCGTCGACGAGCTTCGCGACGCCCGGCACGATCGCCTTGAGCGCGCTCGGTCCGGGATATCCCTGCGTATAGGCGATGTCCGGGAAGAAGACAAGATACCCGAGTGATGTGTACACGGTCGGGTTGACCGTGTTGCGCCCGAACGGCTCGTGATACCGGTGCAGGTTGTCGCTCATCTGCTCGTAGAAGTAGACGACCATCGGGTACTTCTTCGCCGGGTCGAACGCCTCCGGCTTGTAAAGCAGCCCGGCGAGGGGGACGCCGTCGGAGTTGTACCAGTGCACGAGTTCCACCGTCCCCCACGGATACTCGGACTGCTGCGGGTTCGCGTTCGAGATTCTTTCGAGATCCGTGAGGTCCGACCCGACCCAGAGATCCGGGAACTCGCGGAAGGTGGAGCGCGTCACGAGGTACACGTCGGCGTTCTCCGCCTTCTGCGGCCGGCCGAAGGCGACATTGGCCATCACGATGCGCCCCGGTGGGCGGTCCGCGCCGAGCCGGTCGCTGTAGAAGCCGCTCGCCTTGGTCTGCTCGTCGAAGGCGCGCAGGAGGAGCGGCGCCGACGGATCGATGAAGTCGCTCTCCTCATCAAGGTCGGCCACCCGGAACACGACGCGCTCACGAACCCCCACCGAGTCCGTGATGCTGCGCGGCGCGCGCTCGCCGGTGGGATCCACCTCCCATATGTCGTACCGGTCGTACAGCAGCACCGAGCGGTCATCCGTCGTCCATCCGGCGAGGCCCCACGGCTCCGGTGTGCTCGGCCTGTCCCACGTCTCCTGGTCGAAGCGAACGTCGCCCAGAGCGCCGGTGAGGTCGGTCGTGCGGCCGTTCGCGACGGAGAAGGCGAGCCAGCGCCCCTCGTCGAAGTAGATGACATACCCGCCGGCCGGGGACAGCGAGGCGCCGAACTCGACGCGGTCTGCCACCATACGACGCTCACCCGTCATCGCATCGATCGCGTATATGTCCTCACCGCCTTCACCCCACATGGATGAGACGCTATACGGGAGCGACGTCTCCGCGAGTGCGACGCGGCCGTTGTCGGACAGCTCGATGTCGATGAGCGTGTCGTTGCCAAGTCGCACGAGCTTCTCCGGGCGAATCTGGTAGACGGCAGTGAATGCGCGGTTGCGGTCGCGACGCGCCTCCACGCGCTGCTGCGGCTGAAGCCGCAGGTCACGGTAGTGCCACAGATCGAACACCGCCTTGTCCTCCAGTGAGTCCGCGGGGATCGAGTCGAGCGGCGGCGGTGCGACGCCGAAGATGATCGTGGCTGCATCCTTCGAGAACTCGACATCGGCGTCCTCGGAGACGATGTACTCCCCCTCCCCCCTCCCTCCGAGCGCGTCGGGCGTGACGACGGGTACCGCTATCGGGCTGTCATCGAGCGTCGCGAGGTAGAGCGTGTAGCGAGCGTCTTCGCCGGGGAAGTCGTCACGGTCGGACATGAAGGCGACGCGCTGTCCGTCCTCGTCCAGCGCGAGCTGAGTGTAGTGACCGGCGCCGGTGAGCAGGGCGTGCTCTTCGCCGCCCGGGAGTGATCGCACGTAGGCGCCGTCGCGCCCCGGAGTCTGCGAGGAAACCGTGTACGCAAGCCAGCGCCCGGGATCGTCCATCGTGTAGGCAAGCACGTCGGCAATGCGCGTCTCCGTGCCCGTGGCGAGATCGCGGAGGACGAGCGTCGTGCCGTATTCCTTCTTCTTCACCGGGGCGCCGGTGGTGTCGGCTGACACCGGGCGCGGCTCCTCACCCGGAGCGGCCGCCGCGACCGCAGGTGCCGCGGCGCTGTCTGCCCCGGTGCTGTCCTTCGCTGCGCTGTCGGGCGCCATGAGGTACGCGACGTAGCGGGACGCGTCCTCGGCGATGCGGAACGATCGGATGCCGGGAATCAGCGTGACGGCGCCGTCTTCGGTACGCACGATGCCGAGCGATGGCTTGGGCCTGCTCGCGCCCTTCTCCTTGCGGCGTCGCGCCGCGTCGTACTCGCTCTGCGGTGGATACGCGAGGAAGAGCGCGTAGCGGCTGTCCGCCGTGAACCGTGCGGCCGGCGGCCTGAAACCCGAGTCCGCGGAGGGCTCGAGCTGGGGGCGGCCGACGAAACCGCGCGGGACGCGGTACTCGGTATCCGAGCCGACCGCGCGGATTACGAGTTCGCCATCGCCCACCTGCGGGGCAAGCGTCCAGGAGACCCAGCGCCCGTCGGGGGAGAGACCTTCGCCCTCGATCGAGCGCCAGATCTCGTAGACCTCCTGGGTGATCGGCTTCTTGCCGGCGAGCTGGGCGGGTGCGGGGGAAGCCATCGCTGTGATCACAGCGGCCGGGAGGAGAACGGGTGCGAGGCGGAGTGGACTCATGGCAGGGGGGCGGTTGCAGGTTTCGACGCAATGTATTGACTGCACGTCACCGCGAAGCTAGTGTGGCAGGAGGAAGGTGGCCAGAGCCGTCCTGCACGCGCCCCCAATCGATACGGAGCCAGCGAATGCGCACTCTCATGCTCGCGGCCGCAGCGTTCACCCTTCCGGCCTTGCCTCTGCCGTCTGCCCTCTCGCTCGTTCCCACCGCGCGGGCCCAGGCCGAGACCGACGCTGCTGCTCCCCCGCGTCCGCAGCGCACGATCGTCTGCCGCGGCGCCGCGATTCCGGCCGGCTGGATCCTGGTCGATGATACGCGCGACAGTTCCATGTGCGGGGGAGAGAATCCGAGCGTCGTCCGGCTGTACAACGTCTGGGCGATCGAGCGCTACGACCTTCAACCCGTCGGCGCAGTTATCGAAGTGTGCGCAGCCGCCCCGACGCCCGCCGGCTGGGAGCTTGTCGACGTCTATCGCGACAAGTCCAGGTGCGGCCACCCGCCGGAGAATTTCATTGTCAACGTCAAGCGCATCCGGCGCGTGGACTGATCGCGCTCACTTCGCACGGTCCGCGAGCGCTGCGAGCAGGTACGTGAGGTTCGCCGTTCCGTCCATGATTGGCTCGTTGGTAGAATAGTCGCCGATATCGTCGTGATAGACAATGAAGCCGGTGTTGAACGGCGCGAACTCGTCCGGGTCGTGCAGCGATATCCCCCGCAGATTCCCGAATATCGAGCGATATACAGGCCCATCCACCAGCCCGCCCGTGAGCTGGATGCCGAGTTCGTTCGAGACAACGGAGTGCGGGTCGCGCGGGAAGCGACCGTCCGCCGGCAGCCCGATCAGCATCGAGACGCCCCACGGATTCGTGCCGAACAGCCAGTCGAGCGCGGCCATCTCGTACTCGATGAATCCATCGTCGCCACTCATGGTCCGGTACAGATGCGCCTGCGTCGCGAACGAGGCCATGAGATTGCTGGAACACCAGACGAAGGGGATACCCACGCGAAAGCCGTTGTCCGCGCGCGCTACTACGGCCTCGATCCCGCGCCGGTAGTATTCCACCGCGAGGCGCCGCTCCTCCGCACCGCCCTCGCGCCAGAGCTCATGGTGCCCGTTGTTGTGCCACGGATACCACTGGTAATGTCGCGCCGTATCGGCTCCCATCCACGGTGTCACGGGCTCGCGCTCGGCGTATTCGCGCGCGGCGGTCAGGTAGCGAGGGTCACCGCTGATGACATGTAACTGTGTGGCGGCGAGCTCCATGTCGTCCACCCAGTTGTCCTCCTCGTAGAAGTAGGGCGACCGGCCGGGCGCGGTCTGGCACACGCCCGGATCCTCGACGCCAAGCTGATACACCGCCGCCGCGCGCTCGGCGAGCAGTGCAGCGAAGGCCGTGTCGGTCGCGGCGAAGGCTCGGGCTCCGGCCGCGAGTGCGGCGGCGATCTTTCCCGCTGTCGACGCTACGCCATCCGAACGATTCCGGCTGGCGAACAGTCCCTGCGGCCGGCTCGTGCATGGATACACGGGGCGTGGACCGCCGCGCCCGAAGCCGTAGTCACTCGAATCCGTCACCGGCAGGTCCCAGTACGCGTGATCACGGTCGTCCGCGATCTGGTTGAAGATGTCGCTTCCGCCCGGGTACATGCGCAGAAGCCACTCCAGTCCGTGACGCGCCTCGTCCAGCGCGTCGGAAATCCCGTTCGCGCCGTGGCGCCCACGCGCGTCGTGGCCGTCGCCGAAGCCGCCTGAATGATCGCGATCGGCCATGAGCATCACGAAGGTCGCGTTGGCCGACGTCGTCACGTACTGCAGATAGTCGGCAGCGTCGGCCCACCCGCCGGTCGCGGGGATCGTCTCACCGGTGCGCGTCGGATGGTCCACGATGATGCCGTCGAGCGTGTGCACCGTGGCGTCGAATACCGGATTGTAGCCGGAGCGCTGCTGCCGCATGTAGGAGAGGAGCGAGTCGGCCATACCTTCATACGCGGCACGTGCGATGGTGACGGTTGGCGAGCGCGCGCTACCGGCCGCGATCACGTAGTCGCCTTCGCGTCGCAGCTCGGAGAAGTCCAGCCGGTACGTCTCGATGCAGGCGGCGAAGGGGCCGCCCGGGCGCGCGGGCACCGGGCCAAGTACCGCCGTGCCGCGGGTGTCGAGCACGGTGAACGTCTCGAGGCCGGTTTCGCGGAGCGAACAGACGACCGCGATCTTGGGGAGCTCGGGGAGATAGCCGACCTGGTTCACGCGTATGACGACCTGCGCGGTGTCGAGCGCGGCGACGACGAGTGGGTGACCCTCCGCAACTCGGGTCGCGCGATGCACGGCGAGTCGCATGCCGGCAGGATGCGATGCGCAGCCCAATGCGGTGGTGGCGGGCGCCAAGGCCATTATGGCGACGATGCCGCCCGTGATTGCACGGACTCGGTGGCTCGATCGCGGCGACGACATATCCGTAAAGATGCGCACGTCCGCAACCTGCGCAACGTGCTCGTGAGCGGCACGGGCACGGTCAACCGGTTCCAGCACGTATGTCCGCGAGCGGCGCCCACGCGCTTGCCTTCCGTGGCGTTTGCCCCTATTTTTCGGCAATATTGCACTGGAGGCACGGGTGACAGGCTACGCCCTGGCGGAATGGCTCGGCGGCACGCGCGTGCTGAAAACCGAAGTGCGATCCTCCCTCGACCTCACGCGCCTCGTCCAGGCCGGACTGCCCGTACGCGTTATCGATTACCTCGTCCGGCGCGGTGCGATCACGCAGGCGGAGGTCGAACGCATCGTCATCCCCCGGCGCACGCTCGCTCATCGAAAGAAGCGGCGCCAGGTGCTGACGCCGGAAGAATCCGACCGACTTGCACGTCTGGCACGAGTCATCGCACGCGCCGAAGCGACGTTCGGCGATTCCGACAAGGCCCATCGATGGCTGCGCAAGTCGAACCGAGCGCTCGATGGCGCTGCTCCCATGGAACTGGTGGATACCGACCACGGGACAGTCATGGTCGAGAACGTCCTAGGCCGACTCGCGCACGGCGTATACAGTTGAGCGGCGTTTGCATGCAAGCCTCGCAACGGCATGAACACACCTCGTGCGCGTCTGGCGACTGACGGCCCGCGAACATCGCACGCTGGACGGCGAGGGAGGACGTCTGTATGGGGGACGCTGGAACTCCCCGGGCGTACCGGTTGTGTATGCCTCTGCAACGTTGTCGCTCGCCGTTCTGGAGACACTCGTGCACGCCGACATCGCTGATGTGCCGGAGGATCGTCGAGCGCTTGAGATCGATATCCCGGATGACGCCATCATCGCACTTCACACTGGGCAGCTTGCGCGCGACTGGCGGACGCGTCCGGAGAGTCACGCCTGCCGGTCCCTGGGGGACGCCTGGGTCCGCACCGGGGAAGCGACCTGTCTCCGGGTTCCATCGGTCGTCATACCCTTCGAATCGAACTATCTGATCAATCCTCGGCATCCCGACGCGCACGGCCTCCGCGTTGTGCGGGATGTTGCCTTCGAACTCGATCAGCGTCTGCGCCGTTGACCACGGCGAGCTCCGCCTCCCCGCCCTCCGGCGCTGGATGGAGAATCCCGACCCCCTTTACAATACCTGTCGACCCGTGGATTCTTACGCACCCGGCGCGGACGCTTCGTCCCGCGCCGTTCATCCATCGCGCGCACAGCAGTGAGCATCGACATTCCGCGAGATCACCCAGTGAACACAACCGGAAACACGTCCAACGAAGTCTGGGGCACCCGCATCGGACTCATACTCGCCATGGCGGGGAACGCGGTCGGCCTGGGCAACTTCCTGCGCTTCCCGACCCAGGCTGCCTCGAATGGCGGCGGCTCCTTCATGATCACCTACTTTGTCGCGCTGCTGCTGCTCGGCATTCCGCTCATGTGGATCGAGTGGGGGATCGGGCGCAACGGGGGACGCTATCGCAAGGCGCACCTCCCGGGGATGTTCGCCGCCATCTGGCATCATCCGGCCGCCAAGTACTTCGGCGTGCTCGGGCTCGCGGTGCCGCTCATAGTGCTCGTGTACTACACCTACATCGAAAGCTGGACGCTGGCCTTCGCGTTCTTCTCGCTGATCAAGGATTACTGGGGACGCGACACCCAGGAAGCGATGGTGCAGTATCTCCAGTCGTATCAGTCGATCGGCGACAGCAGCGTGCACGGAATCTGGAAGCCGTTCCTCTTCTTCTTCATCACCCTCGCGGTCAACATCTGGGTCGTTTCCCGAGGGATCTCCGGCGGGATCGAAAAGCTGGCAAAGATCGGCATGCCGATCCTCTTCATATTCGCCGCCATACTCGCGGTCTCCGTGTTCCTCATACCGGCCGATGCCAGCGGCGCCTCGGCGGTGGACGGTCTCCAGTTCATCTACTCGGCAGACATGTCACGGCTGGATGAGCCGAGTGTCTGGCTCGCCTCGGCAGGACAGATCTTCTTCACTCTCTCTGTTGGCATGGGCACCCTGCAGGCATACGCCTCCTATCTATCGACGAAGGATGACATCCTCCTCTCCGGCGTGGCCACCGCCGCGACGAACGAGACGGCGGAAGTCGTTCTGGGCGGTTCCATCGCGATCCCGGCCGCTGTCGCGTTTTTCGGCGTGAGCGGCGCCATGGCGATCGCGCAGTCCGGGTCCTTCAACATCGGCTTCGCGACGATGCCCGTTGTCTTCCAGCAGATGCCGCTGGGCAACATGCTCGGCTTCATGTGGTTCGGTCTGCTCTTCTTCGCCGGGATCACGTCGAGCGTCGCGATGGCGACACCGATCATGGCGTTCTTCCGCGAGGAGTTCGGTGTGAAGCGCGAGACCGTCGCCTATGGACTGGGCGCGGTGGCGCTCGTCTTCGGCCTGCTCAACATCGTCTGGCTCCGTCACGGCATGCTCGACGACTGGGATTTCTGGGCCGGCACGTTCGGACTCGTCGTCGTCGCCGTGATCGAAACGATCATCTTCATGTGGGTGTTCAAGCCGGAGAACGCGTGGCGATCGCTGCACGAGGGCGGGGACATTCGTCTCCCGGCGGTGTTCAGATTCGTCATGACATACATCACGCCGGTGTACATCCTGGCCATTCTGGTGGCGTGGGGCTGGCAGGATGCCGTGCCCATTCTTCTGCTCGACCGCGCGGCGCCGGGCACGGAGCCGTACATCATGGCATCGCGTGCGATCATGCTCGGCTTCGTCGTCGTCTTTGCCGTGCTGATCCGCATCGCCTGGAAGCGCAACGGCTACTGGGACCGTGACGGGCTGCCCGAGGTCGAGGGTACGACCCGACTGAGCGAGGTCGCGCGATGACAACCGGAGCCATCATCTTCATGGCCGTGAGCTGGATCTTCGTGCTCGGCCTCACCTTCTGGTCCTTCTTCCGTATCCTTCAGAAGAAGGACCACCTGGACCCGGACGGCATCGGACCAGCCGTGCCCCCGGTACCGGCCGCGGTGGATACCCCCCTCCGCCCATAAGGCCCCGGCGCTGATCGGCGGGTACGTCTACCCAGGGTCGGTGACCCGGACCGTATTGAGTCCGACGTCCCACTGGACCTGCGCTTCGTCGGCGACGAAGAACGGGAGCGATACGACCTCCGATCCATTGGGAAGCTCCGCGATCCATGCCGACAGTCGTCGCGAAGCTTGAGCCGACCGGCCCGCGCGGCTACCTTTAGAACTGTTGTTCATTCCATTCTGATTCGAGGAGAAGCTCGCATGCGGATACGCGCACCACGCAGTCCCGGTATTCATGGCCTCGCGCTGCTGCTCCTTGCAGGGGCCTGCGTCGACAGCAATCCCGCCGGGCTCGGGCCCTCACCCGACCCGAGGCCGTCTTCCGCGGTGGCAGCAGAGGCGTTCGACGGGCAGATACGCATTGGTGTCGTGCCATCCGCGACCAGCATCGACATTGGCAGCGCGAGCGACTACGTGGTTCGCAACAAGGCGACGGGTGCGACTCTCATGACCGGCGCTGGTGATGTCGTCAACGTTTCGCTCAGCGAGTCGGCCGTCGTGCGAACGAACTACCGGCTGCAGACGGCGTGCACCGGCAACGCCGCATTCCGCGATGACTGGGTCGCCCGCGCCACCGCCGCCGGGTATGCGACGTACACGGAGTTCGTTGCGGGCGCGAACTGCTGGCGGCTATTCATCGGGGAGTTCGCCTCCAATGCATCGTTCGGCGTGCGCAATGCCTTTCGTAACGAGGTGATCGCGGCAGGATTCGCGGGCACCGACTCCTTCTGGAAGAGGGTCACCATCGTCGAGGGCGTCACCCAGTACGAGGTGACACACGGTGCTGAAACCGTTGTAGTGAACAGTCCCGTCACGCTCGAGTCGTCGAGCGGTCTGGTAACGATCAGCGGGCGAACCTACCGCGGAATCGCAGAGGTCGCCAGGAACAGCGGCGGCGCGCTCGCGGGGATAAATCAGCTTCACATCGAGCAGTATCTCTACGGCGTCGTGCCGCGCGAATTACCGCCCGTGCCCTACGGAGAGCTGGAGGCACAGAAGGCGCAGGCCGTGGCCGCGCGCACCTACGCCATTGCCAACCTCGGCAAGCGTCGCGCGGACGGCTACGATCTCCTGCCGACCACGTCCGACCAGGTGTACGGCGGCTACGAGGACGAACACCCCGTCTCGACGCACGCCATAGACGGGACGGCCGGCGTTGTTGCGATTGCCGACGGTGAGCTGATCACCACGCTCTACCACTCGACGAGTGGCGGGTTCACGGCCAACAACGAGGACGTGTACAGCTCGGTGCCCATCTCGTACCTGCGCGGAGTTCCGGACTCGCACCGCGGCAAGTCGCTCGAGCATCTGCCCCCGTCTGCGAATGCGTTCAAGCGCAACGCCAATCCGCATTCGCTGCGGAACGAGAAGAACGGTGATTACGAGGCCGACTGGTCCCGCTACCACCGCTGGACCTACGAGTGGACCGCCGAGGAGATCACCGAAGTCCTCAGCGCGACAATCGGCCAGCCCGTCGGCCGGGTGCACGAGATCAACGTTCTCGATCGAGCCGATCAGGGACGCGTGCGACAGATCGAATACGTGACGGACGCGGGCCGGTTCTACGCGTTCAAGGATGCGATCCGCTCGTCGCTCAGGTACATCAACGCCGACGGTACGCACGCTTCGCTGCGCAGCACGCTCTTCTTCATCGAACCGATCAAGGACAGCGAGACGAAGGAGACGACGAGCTTCCGCGTGTACGGGGGCGGCTGGGGTCACGGGGTCGGCATGTCCCAGACCGGCGCAGTGGGAATGGCGACGAAAGGCTTCACATACCAGGAGATCCTGGCGCACTACTACCAGGGGAGCGGTCTCGCGGCCAGCTACGGCGCGCCCGAGTAGCGTTCGCCGGCACGGCAACGCCCCGGCGCTCTCATGAGTGCCGGGGCGTTCTACATCCCGGGCTTCGTTGCCCGTGCCGGCATGCACGGGTTGATGGTTGCGAATCCGGTGACAGCATGCAAAGCTTCGAGACGGCAGGATTCTCCATTCGCCACGGCTTGCTCCTGGAGTGGCACATGATTGCCCGTCCCGGCCGAAATCCGCACAAGCCCCTTGTGCTTGCCGCGGCCGCCCTCCTCACGCTCGGTCCCGCTGCGGTAGCCGCACAGACTGTTCGAGGTACCGTGATCGAAGCCGAGACCGGTTCGCCGGTGGTCGGCGCGATCGTGATGCTTCTGGATTCGAGAAACGTGCGGGTTGGCGCGACTCTCAGCGACGAGGCCGGCGCATTCACGCTTGGAGCGCCCGCAGCGGGAACCTACACGGTCCTCATCGAGCGAATCGGAATACGCAGCCTGCGATCTCCACCCATGTCGCTCGCCAGGGGTGACGTGCGCGATGACAGATTCGCCGTCGCCACGGCGGCCGCGAACCTGAGCGCCGTGGTCGTTTCAGGCTCTTCGTCATGCGATGTGAGGCCCGAGGTGGGGAAGGAGACCGCAGAACTCTGGGATGCGGTGCGCAAGGCGCTCACTGCGGCGGTGATCTCGCAGGAAGAGCGACTGTTCGAGGTGGAGACGTCACATTTCGAGCGCCAACTGCACCCGCGCACTCTCACAGTGGAAAGGGAGCGGAGATGGAATCGATCCGGCGTGACGGAGCATCCCTTCGTGAGCGTCCCGGCGGAAGAGCTCGCGGAAAGGGGGTGGATATACAGCGAGAGCGCGACAGGTGAAACAGTATACAATGCACCCGACGCGCACACACTTCTATCGGATGCCTTTCTCGACGGCCATTGCTTCGCGATCCGAGCGGCGCCAGCGGAGGGGGAATCGCTCGCAGGACTCGGGTTCCATCCAGCGGGTGGGAATGCCGGCCTCCCGGACATCGAGGGAGTCCTCTGGCTGGAACGTGAAAGCTCGGAGCTGCGCTATCTCGAGTACAGCTACGTCAGACCGCCGATCGCGGTACACTCCGAGCACCTGGGCGGCAGGGTGGAGTTCCAGCGCCTGCCGACGGGACAGTGGATCGTGTCACGCTGGGCTATTCGAATGCCGCAGGTGCGCATTCACGAGGCGGGCCGGCTGAGGGTCGACGGGCGCTTCACCAACCAGCGAACCGAGACGCTCGTTGCGATCCAGGAGGACGGAGGCGAGGTCACGGCCGTACGCGGTCGTGGCGGCGCGTGGGACAGGTCGGAGACGGCTACGCTCGTCGGCAGTGTTTTCGACAGTACTGAGGGCGCGCCGCTTGCGGGCGCTTCCGTCTTCCTGTCAGGGACGCAGTACTCCGCGACAACATCAGGGCGGGGCGCCTTTCGTCTGGAGGGACTTCCGGCCGGAAAGTTTGTCGTGTCTTTCGCGCATCCGCGACTGGACCTTCTCGGAGTGGTGGGGAACTCCGCGACTGTCGTGCTCCGAGGCGCGCACGAGGATTCGCTGGCGCTCTGGATTCCGTCGCTTCCGACCGTGATCGTGCGTCTCTGCCCCGACTCGCTGCGACGCGACGGGCTGGGCGTGCTCCGGGGCGTGGTGCGCGACGATCTTACCGGCAAGGCGCAGCCGCACGCCGGCGTACGGGTGACCTGGTCCGTGCCGACAAAGAGGGCCGGCAAATTTGGCCGCGATGACAGCGTCGTCGATGCCGAGTCGGATGCGAGCGGCTACTACACGATATGCGGAGTTCCTACCGACCGACGGGTGAAGGTCGCACGGCTCTTCGATGACGGATCAACGGGACGCGCGGTCGAGCTCCGGTTCGCCGCGGAGGCCGGACTGCTAATACACGAACTCCGCCTGGCGGCCGCAGGAGGGCGCGTGGTTGACGCCGAAGGCAATAGCGGCGAAACAACGGTGGGCCCCGTCGCCGCGGACAGCGCGTCTGCAGGTACCTCTGCGAATACGCGTGCTTCCCCGGAGCTGACGGGATTCGAGGAGCGGCGCAGGAAAGCCCTGGGACGGTTCATCGCGCGCGCGGAATTCGAAAACGGTCCGGCAGTGACTGCGACCGACGTGCTGCGACGCATTCCGGGCGTGCGGACAACGATCGTTCAGGATTCCGATGGATCTACGCGAACGCTGATCCAGGTAGACGGCGCGGCCGGGACCGTTTCGCTTTCGGTGCGTCCTGTAACGGGCACGACGGGGTCCGGAGGAACGCCCGAACGTGTTGAGTTCGCGGTCGTCGGGGCGGCATGCAGTCCCACGTTCTACCTCGACGGCACACCGCTCGCCGCCCTGGATCAGGAAGCCGAGGGTGCGACGATCGACGACTTCCTCCGCGCCAGCGACATCGAGGCGGTCGAGGTGTACAGGAATTCGGAAGCGCCGCTGCGATTCCGCGTTGGTCCCGGAGGTTGCGGCGTCATCGTTATCTGGACGCGACTGGCGGCCGGGTAATCCCATGGCTCCTTGCGCGGAGTAGTACAATGATCGCCTCGCGACTCTTCATTCCGGTGGTTGCTGCCATCTCCCTCTGCCCGGCAACCGTCGTCGCCCAGACCATTCGCGGCACGGTGATCGAGGAGGGCACGGCCGTTCCGGTCAATGCTGCCATCGTCATGCTCCTCGACTCCGGGAGCAGACGAATACGCGCGGCGTTCACGGACGACGCCGGCATGTTCACCCTGAAGGCGCCGGTACCGGGTGTCTACCGGGTTCTCATCGAACGGATCGGGATGCGCAGCCTTCTCTCCCCCGCCGTGTCGCTTCGCACCGGGGATGTACGCGAGGAGGAGTTCGCGGTAGCCGCCGCGCCTGCTACCCTCAACGCCGTGCGCGTGACCGGACGCCCATCATGTGACGTCCGGCCTCAGGAGGGCAGACAATCCGCTGTGCTGTGGGACGCTGTGCGCAAGGCACTGATGGCGACGGCCATCTCGCAGGAGGAGCGGCTGTTCGCGGTCGAGCTGACGCGATTCGAGCGCGAGCTGGATCCGCGCACTCTGCTGGTGAGAAGCGAGCGCAGATGGCATGAGTCCGGCATGACGGAGGATCCGTTCGTGAGCCTTCCAGCGGAAGAGCTGGCGCGGAAGGGATGGGCACACGCCGAGGCGGACGGCGACGACATCTGGTATTACGCACCGGATGCGCACGTGCTCTTGTCGGACGCATTCCTGGACGGCCACTGCTTCACGGTTCGCGAAGCGCCCGAGGACAGACCCGCATTGATCGGCCTTGGGTTCGAACCGGCGGGCAAGCCGGAGCGCACCGACATCGAGGGCGTTCTCTGGCTCGACCGCGCCAGCTCCGAACTCCGGTCTCTCGAATACAGCTATGTCAATCCGCCGGTCGATGTTCACGCCGAAAACCTCGGCGGCGTCGTCGACTTCAAGCGCCTTGCATCCGGCCACTGGATCGTATGGAGGTGGGCGATTCGGATGCCGCATGTGCAGGTGGAGACACAGCGATTCGCTCGCTTCGACGGCCGCGGCGATGAGGAACGAACAAGCGAGCAACTCGCCTCCATCGCGGAGCACGGCGGCGAAGTGACCGGTGTGCGCGGCCGCAACGCCGCATGGGAGCGCGTGGGGGCAGCTTCCCTGGTCGGGAGCGTGTTCGACAGTACGCTCGGCGCGCCGCTCGCCGGAGCAACAGTCTTCATCTCCGGCACGCAGCACTCGACAATCACCGGGAGTGACGGTGCATTCCGGCTGGGTGGACTTCCTCCGGGTGAATATTCCGTGTCGTTCGCGCACCCCCGACTTGCCGCCCTCGGGGTCGTCGGCAGTTCGGTGAATGTCACCCTCGAGCGTTCCCGCGAGGACGTGGTGACTCTGGCCGTCCCTTCGTACGCCAAGGTGACCATGGAGGTCTGCCCCGACTCCCTGATCGGGAACGCGCGTGGAGTAGTGCGGGGAGTGCTGCGGGATGCGCGCACGGGTGCCCCGGTCGCATTCTCCGGGATCCGTGTGAGTTGGGCGGAACCGACACTGCGCGGCGGGCAGCACGGCCGGCTCGAGCCATTCGTGGAGGTGGAGAGCGATGCGAACGGCTACTACACGGTGTGCGGCATCCCGATTGGCCGCGGTGTAGAAGTCCGCGTCGGGCCGGGCCGCCCGGTTCAGCTTCACTTCGCCGACGTTCCGGTGCTCACCCACGAGCTTCTTCTGAGCGCCGGTCCGACTGGCGATGACAGCGCGGCGGGCAGCACGGCCATGGTGCCGCGCATCACGCTCTCCGAAGGACCGCTGGCTTCCGGAAGCCGCGATATGGGTTACGCACATCTCGTCGGCCGCGTGCGCGGCAGTGATGCACAACCCGTTGCGGACGCACAGGTCCGCATAGCCGAAACCGGCGCACTGGCACTGACGGATTCCACGGCGGCATTCGCCTTCACGCAGCTCCCGGCCGGCGAGTACACCGTCGCCATTCGCGCGCTCGGCTACCGGTCCGAAGAGATTGCCCTGGTACTCCGGTCGGGTGTTCGGATGCGCCTCGACGCGACACTCGAGATCGTCCCCGGCCTTCTGGCGGCGACGCAGGTGAGCGCTGGTGCTGATCCCTCGGACGTGACCGGATTCGAGGAGCGGCGCAAGCGGTCCGCCGGTCGTTTCATCACGCGCCAGGACATCGACAGGACGGGGGCAATGAGCGTCACGGACATACTGCGCCGCGTCCCGGGAGTACGGACTACGGTGGTCAATGGCCCCATGGGGGCTGCCCGCGTTCTGGTGCAGATCGATCGAACGCCGACGGGAGCAGTCCAGTGCCATCCGACCTACTACGTCGACGGCAACGAGTTTACGGACGCGCATGACCGGATCGACCTCGCACTGCGCGCGGAGGAGATCGATTCCATCGAGGTCTATCGCAGCACGCAGGCGCCCGCCCGCTTCCCTGTACGCGGCGGATGCGGAGTCGTCGTCATCTGGACGCGGCGCAGAGCGGGGTAGACGATCCGTCACCAGTGGAGTAGACTTCCCTCGCCTGATGCAGTCCGCTCGCCCGCCGGCATTCGCGACAGTCATCTTCGATTGTGACTCCACCCTCTGCTCCATCGAGGGGATCGAGGAGCTGGCTCACGGGCACAGGAACGCGGTCGCGGCCCTCACCGACGCGGCGATGCGGGGCGAGTTCCCGCTCGAAGCGGTCTATGCGCGGAGACTCGAGCTCGTCCGGCCTACGCGTGATGACATCGGGAGACTGGGACGGCGCTACGTCGATACGCTCGTGCCCGATGCAGGCGAAACGGTGAGCGTGCTCCGTGACTGCGGGGTGAACGTGCGCATCATCTCGGGCGGCGTGCTTCAGGCGGTCCGCATCCTGGCGAGCGCACTCGGCGTGGACGAGGAGTCGGTGGCCGCGGTGGAACTCCGCTTCGGGCCGGCCCCGGCCTGCGAGTACGCCGGCTTCGACGAGCAGTCGCCGCTCGCACGCGCCGGCGGCAAGCGCGTGCAGATCGAGCGATGGCACCCGGTGCTGACGCGGCCCATCATGCTCGTCGGCGACGGGGCAACCGACCTCGAGGCGCGCCCGGCAGTGGACCGGTTCGTGGCATTCGCGGGCGTCGTCGAGCGCGAGATCGTGGTCGCGCAGGCCGACGACATCGTGCGTGCAGCCTCGCTTGCCCCCATCATTCCGCTGGCGCTCGGAGCGCCGCCGCGCGGACGCTCGGCCCGCGCCCTCTTTGACAGAGGCGCTGCGCTCCTCGCGAGCGATACCGCGCGATCATCACACACGTCTCTCGCATCGGAGTAGCAATGTCGCAGGCAGTATCGGATACCGGTGAGATCGCCACTGGAACCAGTGCATCGCGGTCCGGCGACTTCGGACGCTTCTTCCTGCCGGGACCCACGGAAGTCCGACCGGAGATACTCGCCGAGCAGCTTCGCGCGATGATCGGCCATCGCGGCTCCGCAATGGAAGCCCTGCTCGACCGCATCGCACCCGGACTGCAGTACGTGTTCCGAACCGAACGTCCCGTCT
This sequence comes from Gemmatimonadaceae bacterium, assembly GCA_050733695.1. Lineage (GTDB taxonomy): Bacteria > Gemmatimonadota > Gemmatimonadetes > Gemmatimonadales > Gemmatimonadaceae > JBOHTO01. The sequence goes on from JBOHTO010000014.1 coordinate 18,713, forward strand.
GGATCGCGACATCGTCCGCGACGGGCTTCATGGAAGGCGCGATCAGGAACGCGGTGAAGCGCAGCGTACTGTGTCTCGTGAACGGCGCGTTCAGCGAGCGCTTCTTCCGCATCGCGCGGGCGTGCGGCGTCAGCGCTCAGCCGCTCGAGGTAGCGCTCGGACAGGCGCACTCGCCGGACATGCTCGCCCATGCACTGGCTGACGGCGATTTCGATGCAGTCACCGTGGTTCATTCCGAAACCTCGACGGGGGCACTGAACCCGATCGCAGATCTTGCAGGCGTCTGCCACCAGGCGGGCGATGTCGTTCTGCTTGTCGACAGCGTGACGGGTGTTGCTGGCGCACCGGTGGAAAGCGACGCCTGGGCGCTGGATTTCGTTCTCACCGGGTCTCAGAAATCGCTCGCGCTCCCGCCGGGGCTTGCCTTTGGTGTGGCACAGGACAGCGTGCTCGAGCGCGCCCGCGAGCGCGACAGGCGCGGCGTCTACTTCGATTTCCTTGAATTCGAGAAGGCGACGGCGAAGAAGCAGACGCCGAACACGCCTGCCGTTTCCCTCCTCTTCGCGCTGGCCGCTCAACTGGATCGAATCCGTTCGGAGACCATCGAGGGACGCTGGGCGCGACATGACGCCATGGCGCAGCGAACCCACGGGTGGGTGCGCGAGATGAGCGAGGCCGGCATTGCTCTCGGTGTGCTCGCGCCGGAGGGTGCACGCTCGCCCACCGTCACCTGCGTCACCCTCCCACCCGGATCCAGCGGTCCGGCCGTGTCGGCGGCGGCGAAGGCGCGCGGCTGGACGATCGCGACCGGCTACGGGCCTCTCAGGGAGAGCTCCATCCGCATCGGACACATGGGCGACCACACGGTCGGCGAGCTCGACGAACTGCTGGATGTCATCGCCGGCATCCTGCGGCCATGACCGATCGTTATCAGGTGCTCGTTGCCGACGCGATCGCGACCGAGGGCCTGGAACCGCTGCGCGCGGACGATCGTTTCGAGCTGGTGCAGCGGCCTGGCCTGTCCGGCGACGACCTCGCCGACGCGATCGCGGGTGCCGACGCGGTGCTGGTACGCAGTGCCACGCACATCACTCGCGAATCGCTTGGCCGTGCCGACCGGCTCAGGGTGATCGGCCGCGCAGGAGTGGGCGTGGATACCATCGATGTGGATGCGGCGACGGAGCGCGGGATCGCAGTTCTCACGGCGCCGTCGGGCAATACCGTGTCGGCGGCGGAGCTGACGCTCGCGCTGCTTCTTTCGCTCGTGCGCCGCGTACCGGCGGCCGATCGCTCCATGAAGGCGGGCGAATGGGAGCGCAAGGGTTTCAACGGATCCGAGCTCTACGGGAAAACGCTCGGCCTTGTAGGGGCGGGACGCATCGGCGGCGAAGTGGCACGCCGTGCCCGTGCGTTCGGCATGCGCGTCATCTGCCACGATCCCTTTCTCACGGGTGAGAGGGCCGGCGTGCTCGACATCGAACTCGCATCGCTGGACGATGTCCTCGCGCGCGCGGACGTTCTCTCGCTGCACGTGCCGTTGAGCGACGATACGCGCGGGATGGTCGGCGACGTACAGATCGCCCGGATGAAGACCGGAGCGTACGTGGTCAATGCTGCTCGCGGCGGCGTTATCGACGAACGTGCGTTGCGGGAGGCTCTCGAGAGCGGGCATCTGGCTGGCGCTGCACTCGATGTGTACGAGGAAGAACCGCTTCCCGCGTCCCATCCCCTGCGCGCCCTGCCCAACGTTGTCCTCACACCACACCTAGGCGCGTCGACTGTCGAGGCCCAGCAGAACGTTGCGATCGAGATCGCGCAGGCTGTGCGGGCCGCGCTGGTCGACGGTGACCTGTCCCGCGCAGTGAACGCACCTGCGCTCGGTGGCGAGGAGATGCGGCGGCTCCGCCCACTCCTCTCGCTCATTGAGCGACTCGGTCGTCTCGCCGCAGAGATTGCTGGTGGCGGCCTTCATCGCGTGGAGGTGCGCTACGCAGGTGCGGCCGAGAACGCTCTACGGCCGCTCGCCGCAAACGCGCTCGTAGGCGCCCTCGCTCCGGCGCTCGGCGCGCGCGACGTGAACTTCGTCAATGCACTTTACCTCGCCGAGGCGCGCGGCATAGAGGTGCGCCGCACGCGCCTCGATTCGCACGGCGCGTACTCCGAGTACGTCGAGGTCCGCGCCGGCGCGCGCGACGGGGAAGCGCGCGTAGCCGGGGCGCTCCTCGGCCATGGACATCCCCGGATCGTCCGCATCGCGGAGTTCCATGTGGACATAGTCCCCCGCGGGACGCTCGTCGTGCTGCGCAACCGCGACGTGCCGGGCGTCATCGGTCGCGTGGGGACGCTGCTGGGCGAGGCCGGTGTCAACATCGGCGAGTATCATCAGGCCCGCCTCGAAGCCGGCGGTGGTGGCGAAGCGCTGGCGGCGATCAGCGTGGACGGACGCCTGGAGCGGGAGACGATCCAACGACTGCGCGCTCTCCCGGAGGTGCTCGACGTGATGCAGGTTCACCTGGACTGACAGGCCATCGGCCGCCTTGATGCCCGCAGGCGGGAACCCGCTTCTTCCGGCTTCCTGATGGGCCGATGCGCGGATAACATCCCACGCATGACAACCCACGCACTCCCCGGCCGGGCAGCCGTTTTCCTCGTCGTAGCCGCGGCCTGCATTTCGGCACAGCCGCACCCGCTCGCGCCGCCGCCGGTCCTCCCCGGAATCGATGTGCTCGCGGCCGACATCCCCCCGATCCTTGCCGGCAAACGCATCGGCCTGATCACCAATCACACTGGCATCGACCACGTCGGCATGAGCACGATCGACATTCTCGATGCGGCGACAGAGTTCGATCTCGTCGCGCTCTTCTCGCCGGAACATGGGATACGCGGCACCGCCGCGCCCGGCGAGGCGATCGACTCCGGTGTTGACGAGCGATCCGGGCTCCCGATCCATTCGCTGTACGGCGACACTCGCAAACCGACGCCGGCGATGCTCCACGGGCTCGATGCACTGGTCTTCGACATCCAGGATATCGGCACACGCACCTACACGTACGTGTACACGATGGCCCTCGCCATGCAGGCGGCCGCCGAGAAGGGAATCCCGTTCGTCGTCCTCGACCGGCCTAACCCGATCAACGGAGTGACGGTCGAGGGAAACCTGCTGGACGCGGCCTTCGCCAGCTTTGTCGGCATGTATCCGATCCCCATCAGGCATGGGATGACGGCGGGCGAGCTCGCGAAGCTTTTCAACAGCGAGTTCGGCATCGGCGCCAATCTCACGGTAGTTCCGGTGAGCGGATGGACGCGCAACCAGTGGTTCGACGACACCGAGCTGCCGTGGATTTCGCCGTCCCCGAACATCCGGCGCCTCGAAGCCGCAATTCACTATCCCGGCACCGTCTTTCTCGAGGGCACGAACCTCTCGGAGGGCCGCGGTACCGACTTCCCCTTCGAGCAGACCGGGGCGCCATGGCTTCGAGCCGACGCCGTGGCCGCAGCCATGAACGCAATGCGACTCCCGGGCGTTCGATTCGAGAGTGTGGAAATCACGACCGATCCGTCTACGCCAAAGTTCCCCGGTCAGACGATTCCCGGCGTGCGCCTCATTCTCACCGATCGCGAGAGTTATCGCCCGGTCAATGCGGCGCTCCTGATGATCGATCTCATCCGGCGCATGCATCCCGATGACTTTGCATGGAGTGGCTCGCTGGACCGACTGGCGGGCACGGACCGGCTGCGTCTGGCGATGGAGGCGGGAACGCTGCCGGATCTCCTCGCCGGGTGGGAGCGGGATGCGGCTGGTTTCGCCGAGTCGAGAAAGCGCCATCTCATCTACTGAGGTTCACGCGAGGTCATCCGCCGGAGTGACCACCGGTCGTGCCACCGGGGCGTACGCGGGGAGCGCGATCCTCGCCGCCGTCGCGTTCAGCCACCTCATCAACGATTCCTTCACGGCGCTGCTCACGCCGCTGCTGCCGCAGATCCAGAGCAGCTACGGCATCACCATCGCGGAGACCGCGGTGCTGGTCGCGATACTCTCATTCATGGGTTCGATGATCCAGCCCTTCATGGGGATCATCGCGGACAGTGCGGACAGGCGGCTTCTAGCGGCGCTCGGCCCCATCTGCGCCTCGATCGGGATGACGCTCATGGGATACGCGCCGAACTTCGCCGCGCTCGGCGCGCTGATCGCGCTCGGCGGCGTGGGGAGTGCGATCTTTCATCCATCGGGCGCAGCGTACGCGGTGCTCGGCGCTGCACCGGGCAGGCGTGGTCTTTTCGCGGCGTTGTTCTCCGCGGCGGGCACGGCTGGGCTGGCAGTCGGGCCGCTCACCGCCACGGCGCTCGATCTGCGCGCGCTGCCGTATCTCATGCCCATAGGTGTCCTCGCGGGCGTGATCTCGTACATGGTCACACCTTCGACGCCAGTCATCCGGGTTCCGGGGCGACGGATTCGCGACTACGCGACGATCTTCCGCGGGCCCATGCGCGCCCTCTGGGGGATGAGCGTCCTGCGCTCGACCTCGACGGTGGCCTATCAGGGGCTGGTCGGTTTCGCGCTGGTCGCGCGAGGATACTCCGGGCACATAGGTCCCACGCTCGCCGTTTTCAACGTGGCTGCGGCGATCGGCGGAATCATCGGAGGGCGGCTCTCGGATCGTCACGGTCGCACAGCCGTCATGCGCTCGAGCGTACTCGCCACCATCCCGCTGTTCATCGCTCTCGTCTACTCCAATCCCGGACAGTGGTGGTACTATCCGCTGACGGCCGTCGTCGGCGGCCTGGTCAACGCAAACGTGCCGGTCACTGTAGTGACCGCCCAGGAGTACGCACCGGCGCACATCGCGACTGCAAGTGCTCTGATGATGGGCTTCGCATGGGGGACGTCGGGCGTACTATTCCTTGCCGTGGGCGCACTGGCCGATCTCACGTCGCCGTCCTCGGCGATGGTTGCGTCCGTTCTCCTGCTGCTCCCCGCCTGGTGGCTTACGCTGCAGCTCCCGGAGCCAACGCCGATCGACGCCACGTGAGTGCGTGCGAATGATCAGGTGGCGCGTTCCAGAAACTCGCGGATACGCGCACGATAACTCTTGCCCGACTGCACGCGAGCTCCACTCCCCAGGATGATCACCCAGTCTCCATGGAACCACGGCTGCATCTCGCGGATTCGCTCCACGTTTACCATGGACGAACGATGCACTCGCAGGAATACTCCCGATGGAAGGCGTTGCTCCAGGTGCGTCAGCGTGTCCCTGTGCATGTACGTATGCTTTCCCGTGTGGATGCGCACGTGGTCATCGGCGGCCTCGATCCACTCGATATCGGCTACCGGGAGGAATGCAACGCGTCCATCCGCCCTGATCGCTATCCGGTCGAGCGGCCTCGAGTCGTCGCTCGGCTCTCCGGACCCGGGCCGCTCTGCCTGCATGGCGCGGAGCAGCCGCTCAATGGCGGGTGTGGCTCCCCACGACTTCGCCGTGTCCGCCGCCCGGGCAAGCGACACGACCCGGTCAATGGCGAATCCGAAGCGGTCGCGTTTGACCGGCTTCACCAGATAGTCGACGGCGTGCAGGTCGAAGGCGGCCAGAGCGTGCTGATCGTACGCGGTCACGAATATCACCGCTGGCATGCGGCTCACGCCCACTTCTCTCACCACCTGCAGGCCGTCCAGCTCCGGCATCTGGATATCGAGGAGAACCAGACCTGGGCGGTCGCTGCGGATGCGCTCGACCGCAGTGCGCCCATCACCACACTCTCCTGCGACGACTACGTCATCGCGCTCCTCCAGAAGCATGCGGAGATGGGCCCGCGCGAGCGGCTCATCGTCGACCACGAGAGTGCGGAGTCGATCCCTCATGACGCGCGCGCCGTGGCCGCGTGCGCGACCGCGGCGCGATGAAATGGAATCGATATCAGGACGGAGAAACCGCTGCCAGGCGCCGTCACGACTTCGAGCCGATGATCATCCCCGTACAGCGAGATCAGGCGCGCGCGCGTGTTGCCCAGGCCAACGCCCTCCGGGCGTGAGGCGGCCGCTTCGTCTCCCACTCCGTCATCGCTCACGCGAAGCTCCAGTCGGCCGCCGTGACGCGCAGCGAACACGTCCACCCGTCCGGCGGCAGCACGCGGCGCGATACCGTGCCTGATCGCGTTCTCCACCAGGGGCTGCAGGATGAAGCTGGGCACGGTCGCCTGCCTCGCTTCCGCCTCGACATCGATCGATACGACCAGTCGGTCCTGAAAGCGAACCTGCTGGATGGCAACGTAGTGCTGGAGTATTTCGAGCTCCCTGGCCAGCGATACCTCCTGTTCCCCGGCGCTGCCGAGGGAGAAGCGCAGCAGCTCGCTCAGACCCGACACCATCTGCTCCGCCGTACGCGGCGCCGAGTGAATGAGCGCTGTGATCGTGTTCAGGGTGTTGAAGAGAAAGTGCGGGCGGAGCTGGAGCTTGAGGGTTTCGAGCTGCGCCTGCGCGAGTCGAGTCTCGAGCTGATCCCGCTCGCGCGTTGCGCGGTAGTATCGCGTCGCGAGGCGCTCCTGCCAGCGCGTCGCGTATGTCGCTACGCCGCCTGCGACGCCCAGCAGGAGCAGCTTCGCACATTCATCCAGGGGCGAGACTGCGGCCATCGCCGCGGCGGTCACCGGACTCTCGACGAGCCGGATGCTGCCGGCAGCAACGAGCACCATCACCAGTATCGCATATTCGCAGACGGCAAGCGCCGCGATCGCGGCCGCCTTGGACGTGGATGATGCGATGGGGCGCGCCGCGAGAATGACGAAGTATGCGAGGAAGATGGGGCTTCGAAGCGCGAGAGCTCCCGACTGCCCGACTGCGTATCCGCCAATTATGAGCGTGACCGCCGTGATGTCGACAACCGGGTTCACGACGCCGAGCCAGCCCGGGAGAAGCGGGCGCGAATAGAACAGGCGATACTGCGCCGCGGTCCAGAGAAGCGTGGGGGCGAGAACGAGCACATTGACCAGATCGAGCGGTGCCGTCAGCGTGGGCGCGTATGCTGTCGCCGCAGCGGCGAGCAGGACGAGCACGGCCGCCCGAATACCGTTCAGAAGTCGCTCGGCGCGGTCGCGCTGCGCTTCGAGCAGCAGATGCGCCGGCTCGCGACCTGCCGATACGACTGCCGCCGAGTTCCTGAGAAGGCTCGCCATGCTCAGCATGATATGGTACGTCGCACCGGTGCGGAACGGGCCGCCGTTCTAGCGAGCGCTTTCGATCGGCAGGGTGACCTCTACGCGGACGCGGACCGTGGGCGCGATTGCAAGCAGACCGGGATGCATGCGGCTCGCGCCGCGCGAGCCGATCCCGTAATCGGCGCGCCGGATGATCAGGCTTCCCGCGACCACCACGTGGCACTGCTCCGTATGGGTGATCGTGTCGAGCTCCACGTCGCGCGAAATGCCGCGCAGCGTGAGTGTTCCGGGCAAGGGGAAAGTGTGCAGCACGTCCGCTGGCGGTGGTTTGCGCCCGTCGCCGTCGCGCGCGGCGTGGTAACCGTGTGCCGGGCGACGCAGCGCGCGGGTACCGGCCGACATGGGCTGGCAGCGAAAGGTGATCGTCGGAAAATGCGCAACGTCGAGAAAGGGCGCGCCTCGCAGATGGTGATCGCGAAGCCCGATTCCCGTGTTGATGCTCCCGGCAGAAACGTCGACGTGAACCGATTCTACGGCCGGCGACCCAGCTGGCGACTCAGCCGGCGATTCGGGCTCTCCTGCCGGCGGCGACTTGGGTGTGCCCAACCCGTCGACCGGCGCGAAGTCGACCGGCGCGAAGTCGACCGGCACGGGGTCGACCGGCACGGGGTCGACCGGCACGAAATGGACGTGCCCGTCCAGCTCGTCGAACCTGCCCCTGACATTCAGGATACCAAACCAGCGCACCTCGAACGCAACCCGGGTGTTGGTCGGGGTGAGAGAGACGACGCGTCCAGCACCAGCGGCGTGCGTCTCGCGGACGGAACCGCTGGCCATCAGCCAATCGCCGTCGGACATTCTCGACCGGCTCGACTGGTCACCCGCTCAGTGAACCCTTACCGTACCGTCCATTCCGCCATGAATGGTGCAGCGATAGTCGAACGTGCCTGCGGTGACGAACGTCCGACTGGCGGTCGTGCTGGTCTGATCTCCTGTATTTGACGGGGCTCCCTGTACTGCTGCGAACGTGACGTTGTGCGTGACGGATTCAAAGGTCCACGTGACGCTGCCGTCCCGCGCGATATCCACGGAGGACGGATCGAATGTGTTCCCGGTGGTCGCCGTGACCGCAGCGGCGTTGGGAAAGCCGCCAGCCGACACCGTAACGCCAGCCGTCGCCTCCTTTCTGATCCCGCCTATGGTGAGCTCGGCCGTAATCGTAGCGGTGCCCTCGGCAACTCCCGAGACTACGCCGGCGTTGTTCACCGAGGCCTTCCCGGCATCGCTGGACGAGAAGCTGATCCCGGAAGTGCTCATGCTGCCGCCGCGATTGTCGCGCGCCGTGGCCGTGACCTGCTCGGTCTCTCCCACGGGTACGGTAAGAGCCGACGGGCTCAGTTGCAGCGTCGAGAAAACCGGCTCTGGCGGATCGGTGGAACCGTCGCCGCCGCAGGCACCGAGAGCGAAGACGGAGAGCAGGACCAGACCGCGCGATGTACATCGAATGATCATCGTTGACTCCTTCTTGTGGGTTGGGGTGAGGAATGGCGTGCGAACGTGGTCAGGGCAACTGGCCGCGTATGGCTCCCTGCGGATCCTGCGTCGTATGCAGGTTGACGTAGAAACCGGCCGGGTTGGCGCGGATCTCATCTGCGAGGACCGGCGATGCTGTCGTCGAACCCCGAAGGTCGAAGTGCTTGTCGCTGCTGCCAAAGCCGGGAGGGAATAGTGATACCACGACGGGACCGTTAACGTCCTCGCCGCCACGGTGAATGTGTCCGGCGACGAAGGTCTCGCGCGCCGGGTTATGAACCTTGATCTTGAACTCGATCGTGTTGTCATCGTACAGCTTGATCTGGGCGTGCCCTCGCGCGACCGATTCCACGGGATCGGTTACGGGTTCGAAGCGGTTCTCGTTCTCGGGCCTCAGTTGTGTGTTGTAGCTTTCATGATGCCCGGTCGCGACGGCAGTCTGCGGCACCGGAGCCAGCGCCGGATCTGCGGCGGGCGACGTCGCTATCTCATCGCCGCATGCGGCGAGCGGGAGTACCAGGAAGAGGGCTAGACGGCGCATGGGCGGGATCTCCAGCGAGTTGGATTGGTGGGCGCAGTGCCGCGCGTGGCGACCCTGTGCGTACCGCGCGCGTTCTCTGCGATACGGGATGTTGACCGGTGTTTGCGTCATGCCGGGTCCTTGTGAGCCGCGGCGGTCTCAAGATTAGCCGCGGGCCGGCACCACTTGAACGACGTTGCGGCGAACGGCCCCTCCAGGGGGGTGAAAGCCGTCTTACCGGGCGCGAGTGGCGACCGTCAAGGGGGGTCAGGT
>JBOHTO010000015.1:0-8044 GCA_050733695.1 Gemmatimonadaceae bacterium
ACATCGAACTGGTCAAGAGTCTTGGACTCGCCGAACAGGAGGTCACGCGCCTCAACGCGACGACGACCCGGATCCTCGATCTCGAGCTCAGGAAGGTTCGTTATCTCCGATCGCTCAGCTTCCTTCAGGGGACGGCTGTCAATTTTCTGCGGACGACGATCCTCTTCCTCATGCTCTTCCTGATCTTCAGACAGGATATCACCGTCGGGCAGTTCTTCTCACTACTCATCTACTCCTTCTTCATCTTCGGGCCGCTGCAGGAACTCGGGAATGTAATCAACATCTACAGAGAGACTGAAGCATCGCTCGCCAACTTCGAAGAGATCGTGAGCATCCCGATCGATCCGAAGCCCGTGAAGCCCGTGAGCGTGGACGATCTGCGCACACTCGAGTTCGACGAAGTGAGCTTCACCCATCAGACGGCGAGTACCTCCGCGCTCTCGGGCATCTCGTTCAGCGTGGCTCGCGGTGAGACCGTGGCGTTCGTTGGCCCGTCCGGCGCCGGGAAGACGACGCTCGTCAAGCTGCTCGTCGGTCTGTACGCGCCAAAGGGCGGCCGCATCCTGTACAACGGAGTCGCGAGTACCCGCGTTGACCTCGACGGGTTCCGCGAGCGGATCGGTATCGTCACGCAGGACACGCAGCTCTTCTCCGGTACGATCCGCGAGAACCTGGTGTTCGTGAAGCCCGACGCGACGGATGTGGAGTGTCTGGATGTACTGCGCAAGGCCGCGGCGGAGACGCTGCTTCACCGCGCGGACCGCGGGCTGGATACGGTCATCGGGGAAGGCGGGATGAAGATCTCCGGAGGCGAGAAGCAGCGGCTCTCAATCGCGCGTGCCCTGCTGCGCCATCCGCATCTTCTCGTGTTCGATGAGGCGACATCGGCGCTCGATTCGCTCACCGAGGAGGAGATCAGTCGCACCATGCGCGAGATCTCGGCGACGAGCGACGTCATCAACGTCGTCATCGCCCATCGGCTCTCCACCGTGATGCACGCCGACCGGATCTACGTGCTCGAGCGAGGTCGCGTTGCCGAGACGGGGCGGCACGACGCGTTGCTGGAGATGACAGGGCTGTATTACGCGATGTGGCGGCAGCAGGTTGGCGAGCGCCGCATCGACGCCCCCGAGTTGCCGGCGGTCGCCGCCGCCGCCGCCGCCGCCACCGCCACCACCACCGCTGCCGGCGTCGCGTAAAGCACCTGCTGTGTCGGGCCGCCTTCAGTGGTATCATGCATGGGCCACGATCGCCCTTCCAGTGTCCATGGGACTCCCCATCAGCGGCAACGTCGAGGCACGCAGCATATGGAACAGGTAACCGGCATCCACCACGTCACCGCGATCGCGGGCGATGCCCAGGAGAATCTGGACTTCTACACCGGCGTGATGGGATTGCGGCTCGTGAAGAAGAGTGTCAATCAGGACGATCCCACCACGTATCACCTCTTCTATGCCGACGCCGACGGACATCCGGGGACCGATCTCACATTCTTTCCCTGGGCCAACATGCCGCGTGGGCGACAGGGGATCGGGCTGACTGTGGAAGTCTCACTCGCCGTCCCGGGTGGCAGCCTGGCGTACTGGTCGGAGCGGCTCGCTCGCCACGGGGTGACGACGGGCGAGCCGGAGACACGGTCAGGGGGCAACGCGCTGCCACTGACCGATCCGCACGGGCTCGCGCTCGCGCTCGTCGAAACGGACGCTGCACGCGAGTTCACCGCCTGGAAGAAGAGCACGGTGCCGGAGGCCAGGCAGATCAGAGGTCTTCACGGGGTGCGGCTGTGGGAGCGCGACCTCGCGGCGACGGCGCGGTTCCTCACGACCGCGATGGGCTTCACAGCGCGTGGCGAGGCGGACGGCTGGTACCGTTTCGGGCTCGGGGGCGGCAGTGGCGGAAGCGGTAGAGGTGTCGCCAGCGGCTCGGGGCGCATGCTCGAGATCAGGGAGTTGCCCGACACGCAGCGCGGGATGTGGGGCGTGGGAAGCGTGCACCACGTCGCCTGGCGCGTTCCCGACGACAGCGCGCAGCTCGCCGTGCGCCAGCAGGTGGAGGAGGCAGGCCGCCGTCCGACGGAGGTTATCGACCGCTTCTGGTTCAGGTCGGTCTACTTCATGGAGCCGGGCGGTGCGCTGTTCGAAGTGGCGACCGATGGTCCGGGCTTCACCGTCGACGAGAATCCGGCGGCACTGGGAGAACGGCTCATACTGCCGCCCTGGCTCGAGCAGCGGCGGCCCGAGATCGAGGGTGTACTGGCGCCGTTGCGGGCACCGGCGGAAGTGGGTCTTGACTAATCAATAAAAGTTGATATATGTTGGGGCATGGCCACCACCGTCCGATCCGAACACGCCCGCGCCGCGCAGCTCTTTCATGCACTCTCCGACGAGCTCCGCCTGGAGGTAATCGACATCCTGGGTGACGGTGAACGCTGCGTATGCGAACTCACCAACTCGCTCGACATCGCGCAGTCGCGGCTGTCGTGGCATCTGAAGACGCTCAGGGATGCGGGACTGGTGTCCGACCGGCGCGAGGGGCGCTGGATCTACTACTCGCTTGAAAGGGAGGTGTTCGTCGAGGCGGAGTCGGTCATCGCCGCGCTCAAGCCATCCACGCGCCGGCTTCCGGCGCGGTCGTCGTCGTGCTGTTGAAGCTGCCTTTTTTCTTCCACAACGTATCAAGAAATCTTGATTACCCGGAGGCCACATGAACACGAGAACCACGAGCGAACCGAACGAGCTGGCCGGATTGCGGGAGACGGTCAGGGAAAAGTACGGGCAGGCCGCTCTTCGAATAGCCGAAGGTGGCACCAGCGCAGAGTGCTGCGGGTCGAGTGGGTGCTGCGGGTCGACAACAGAGGCGTGGGATCCGATCACGTCCGATCTGTACGATGAAGGACAGAAGACGGGCGTACCCGCCGAAGCGCTGCTGGCGTCGCTCGGCTGCGGAAATCCCACCGCGCTCGCCGAGTTGCACGAAGGCGACACAGTGCTCGACCTCGGCTCTGGTGGCGGGATCGATGTGCTGCTATCGGCCAGGCGCGTCGGTCCCACAGGCAGGGCGTTCGGACTGGACATGACGGATGAGATGCTCGCGCTCGCAGAGGAGAACCGGAAGAGGGCGGGCGCGACGAACGTCGAGTTTCTCAGGGGCGAGATCGAGCGTATCCCGCTTCCCGATGCTTCCGTGGATGTGATCATCTCGAACTGCGTGATCAACCTCTCCGGCGACAAGGCACGGGTGCTTCGCGAGGCGTTCCGTGTGCTCAGGCCGGGGGGCCGGTTCGCGGTGAGCGATGTCGTGGTGCGCGGCGACGCACCGGAGGCGATGCGGAAGAGCATGGAGCTCTGGATAGGCTGCGTCGCCGGTGCGCTCGAGGAGGGAGAGTACCGACGACTTCTCGCCGAGGCGGGCTTCCGGGATATCGATATCGACGTGACACGCGAGTACGAGGCGAAGGATGCGGTCGCCTTTCTCGCGGGCACAGGCCTGGATGTCGAGCAGCTTTCCCGGGAGATCGACGGCAAGTTCGTGAGCGCGTTCGTCCGGGCGACGAAGCCGGACACCATGCGCACGGTCGCCTGACGATCATTGCGAGCGGCGATGCGCTACGCGCTGATCTCGGACATCCACGCGAACCGGCCTGCGCTCGCAGCAGTGCTCGACGACATGGCGGCTCGCGAAGGCATCGTCGCGACCTATCACCTCGGTGACCTCGTTGGCTACGCGCCCTGGCCCGACGAGGTCGTCGAGATGCTCGTGGCTGCGGGGATCGCCGGCGTCGCCGGCAACTACGACTCGACTGTCGCGACTGACTACACGCACTGCGGCTGCAGGTACGAGGATGCGCGCCAGGAGGAGCTGTCACACATCTCGTACGAATGGACGCGGACACACACGTCCGATCGCACGAAGGCGTTTCTCGCAGGGCTGCCGTTTCGCATCGACCTGCGGCCACTAGGCGGACACGTAGCCGGACCCACCGTCACGCTGGTGCACGGAAACCACGCGCTCAATACGGTTTACGTGCACGGCGATCGCACCGACGCCTTTCTGGAGAAGATGGGGCAATCGCTCGGCGCGCAGGTGGGGGACGCGATCTGCTTCGGGCACACGCACATCGCCTGGCATCGGGTGGTGAACGGCGTGCACTTTGTGAACACCGGCTCCGTGGGACGGCCGAAGGATGGCGACTGGCGCGCGGGGTACGTGCTGCTCGATGTCAGTCTCGAGGGAGTGCACGTCGAGTTCGTGCGGGTCGAATACGACTTGGAAACTGCTGCTCGCGGGATCATTGATAGCGACCTTCCCGATGATTTCGCGGAGCATCTGAGAAGCGGTGGGGCGGAGCCGGAGTCACGGGAAGCGCCGGCTGCGGGTGGCGGGCCGCCGCCGGCAGGCAAGGACCGCATGGGTGTCGAAGGCCCGATCGGATAGGCGGAGGTCTCATGGCTTCGCGAGGGTGTAGCGCGATCCGCACGCGGCTATCATTCAGTCCGACGACCCGACCCTCCGACCCGAGAACTGTTCTTCATGGACCTGCTGCAGGAATTCGTGGGCTTCGTGCTGCACGTCGATGTGCATCTCGCAAGTATCATCGCGCAGTACGGCGGCTGGACATACGCCATCCTCTTCCTGATCATCTTCTGCGAGACTGGCCTGGTCGTCACGCCATTCCTGCCTGGGGACTCGCTCCTGTTCGCGACCGGGGCACTGGCGGTGAACACCGCGCTGGACGTCCGCGTGCTGTTCGTGCTGCTTTTCGTGGCTGCCGTCGTGGGAGATGCGGTCAACTACTGGATCGGCGCGAAGGTGGGACCCAAACTCTTCGACGGTCGCATTCCGTATCTCAGGCAGGCGCACCTCGACCGCACGCACGCCTTCTACGAGAAGTACGGGGGCAAAACGATCGTCATCGCGCGCTTTGTTCCGATCGTGCGCACGGTGGCTCCCTTCGTTGCCGGCGCCGGGTCAATGTCCTACGGGCGGTTCGCCCTGTTCAACGTGGCCGGTGGGGCACTATGGGTAGGCTCGATGCTGCTCGGCGGGTTCTTCTTCGGGAACATTCCCCTGGTCAGGGAGAACTTCGGCCTCGTCGTGATAGCCATCATCGTACTGTCACTGATTCCTCCGATTGTGGAGCTGATCAGGCCGCGCCCAGTCGCGGGGGGGCAGGAAGTGCCGTGAAGGCGCGCGATGCGGCATGATGCAAGGATTGCGGGGCGCATGTCCCGGCCGGCGATGGGAGAGCGACGAACATGCGACCGGGCCAGGCTGGTGGCGCTGTCCAGCTTCCACCAGGTACGTGTTGGTACGCTCAGTAGACAGCGACGCGCACGTCGGTCCGCGAGAAGTCATCGTCCACAAACAGGAGCGGCTCATCGATCGCTGTGGCGAGAGCATACGCGAAGCAGTCACCGAAGTTGAGTCCGGCGGCGTGCCGACTCCTGCCGTAGTGCCGGTATGCGTACCGCGCGATATCCGCGTGCTCCGCTGTGACAGGGACAATGTTGAACTGCAGCCGGTGGAGCAGGAGATCGAGTTCGCGACCACCGGCGTCACCGCGACGCGACTCCACGGCAATGCCAGCCTCGACCACGGTGACGGCAGAAAGTCGCAGATCATCCGCCGCATCGAGTGCGCTTATGAGGCGAGATGCGGTCGCCTCACCTTCAAGGATGGCGATCAGCGCCGATGTGTCGGTGACCACCGACTAACGCGGCATGCCGAGTTCATCGTAGCCGATAATCGCGTCCGGAGGTCTCGGATCCACCAGCGGCAATCGTTGATAACGCTCCTGGATACGCGCGATGTCCACGCGCCGCCGCCGCCGCGACCTGCGTCCGATCTCGCGCCCCAACCGCTCGCGCAACGCACCGATCACGGCCGCCGTGAGACTCTCGCCGGTCGCATCAGCGAGCTCGCGCGCGAGGCGATCAGCTTCCGGATGCTTGATGCTGAGAGGCATACCCGTCTCCCGTGTTAGGTAGACAGGCAGTAATATAGGCATATATCAACCTGGAATCGATTGGCCCAACTTTGTACCGGATGCTCACCTTGCCGCGCCGCGCTGGCGATCGAGTCGGGGACCGGGTGGATCACCACCGATCGGGATTTCAGCCACTTCGTGGAACTGCCGTGGCAGTACCCGCTGGAGCGGGCGTGACGCGCTTGTGCCGCATACCGGCGATCACCGCGTCCAGACTGTAGCGGCCGCCGCCGCGGATCGCGAAATAGAGGAAGAGGAAGGCGAGAATCGCGGGCACTTCGCCGCGATTGGAAACTGTCCAGAGAAAACCGCGCGACGCGTGCGCCATGAAGTAGGCGACCGCCATCTCACCGGATGAGATGAATGCTGCGACCCGCGTGCCAAGACCGAGCAGGATGAGGACGCCGCCGAAGAACTCGATGACGCCGGCGAGTCCCATCAGGGACACGAGTTCCGCGGTCCCGCCCGGCTCTCCTCCAAATCCACCCAGGACGCCGAACAGTTTCTGCGCTCCGTGCTGCAGGAACACCCATCCTGATACAACACGTGCCGCTGCATACACGACTTCGGATGCGGTCTGCCAGCGCTCGTCATGCATTTGTCGTCTCCGTGAAGATGCGAGGATGCGGACTGCCTCGTGGCCGGATGCCGAAAGCATACCGGCTGGCCTGCACGATCACCGCGGATGCGCTGCGTACGAGGCGGAACAGCCGCGTCGATTCTGCACGCTATTCACACGACGCGCAAGCGTGGTCGTCGGTCTTCCTGCGAGGGTCGACTGTGTGCAGATTACGCGCGGTCCCTCGCGTCGCCCCATCGCTGTTCCGCTGATCCCGGGACAGCAACGCTGTGTCGCACTCGCTTCGGTCGCACAATGGAGACTCTTCCCACGAACGGCATCGAACAAGCCGGCGTTGTCGCGAGCATCCGCCGCGCCATCCTGATCATTCTCTTCTTCGCACTGAGCGGCACGTTGGTGGAACTTGTGCTGCTGGAGCACACGGATGGCTTCTGGCAGCAGGTGCCCCTGTATCTTCTCGGTGCCAGTCTTGTCGTCCTCGCATGGCATGTCGTCCACAGGGGGTCGCTGAGCATCAGGGTCCTTCAGGGGACGATGCTGCTGTTCGCGCTCAGCGGCGCTGCAGGTGTGGTTCTGCACTTCAAGGGGAACGTGGAGTTCGAGCTGGAGATGCACCCGGGTGCGAGTGGACTCGGTCTGCTCTGGGAAGCGTTGAAGGGTGCGACTCCAACGCTCGCGGCGGGAACGATGATGCCGCTGGGGCTGCTCGGCCTGGTCTACGCCTACCGGCACCCGGCGCTGTTTGCCACGACGAACGTTTCATCTACCACGGAGCAATGAAATGAGCGGAACCAACTCGCTGGCTCGCATCGCGATGGCGTCGATCGTCATCATGATGGGGTGCACCGGTGCAGGCGAAGAGGATGCTGCGACCGATTCGACGATGACGGAAGAAGTGGCGGGGCGCGAGACGCTGCTTGATCCGAACGTCGCTGACGAGGGAGAGCTGCGAACGCTTCCTCATGTCACGGAATCGGTTGTCACGGGGATTCTGGAGCGGCGCCCCTTCCTGAGCGCGGCTGACCTGGATGGCTACCTGGGTGAGTCGCTCAGCGATGAGCAGCGCGACGAACTCTACTCACGGATGTTCGTCGACATCAATCTGAACTCGGCATCCGAGGAAGAGATACTGCTCATTCCCGGTGTGGGCGACCGCATGCTGCACGAGTTCATGGAGTACAGACCCTACACGGGGATAGCAGAGTTCCGGCGAGAGATCGGCAAGTACGTTGACTCGGCGGAAGTAGCGCGGCTCGAACGATACGTGTTCGTACCGATCGACCTGAATACGGCCAGCGACGCCGAGATCCTGGCGATACCCGGTGTGGGCAACCGGATGCTGCACGAGTTCAAGGAATACCGCCCCTACGAGAACATCGAAGAGTTCCGGAGAGAGATCGGGAAGTACGTGGACGAGGAGGAAGTCGCGCGGCTGGAGCGGTATGTCACGCTGAACTGAGTCGCGAACTGGTCCGGGG